>DASUME010000272.1:0-2790 GCA_036277895.1 Polyangiales bacterium | reverse complement strand
CGACCTCCCCCGCCAAGGTCGCCCGCATCGAGGGCGGCTCGCTGGCCGTCGGGGCGCGCGCGGACTTCGTGCTGCTCGACCCCAACGTGCGCTGGAAGGTCGGGCGCGACACCCTACGCAGCAAGTCGCTGAACACGCCGCTGATCGACCGCGAGGTCACCGGCCGCGTGAGCATGACGGTGGCCGGTGGGCAGATCGTGTGGCAACGAGGAGTGACGCTATGAAGCAACCTGCAAAGCTGGTTCTCGCGGATGGCCGCGTCTTCGAGGGCGAGGCGATCGGCACGGGCAAGTTCACCGCCGGCGAGGTGGTGTTCACGACCGGCATGACCGGGTACCAGGAAGTGCTGAGCGACCCGTCGTACGCGGGCCAGATCGTCGTGATGACGGCCCCCCAGATGGGCAACACCGGCGTCAACGACGAAGACGACGAGACCGCCAAGCCGTTCGTCGCGGGCTTCGTGGTGCACGAGCTGAGCTCGATCGTGAGCAACTGGCGCGCCTCGCGCTCGCTCGATGCCTACCTCAAGGGCCACGGCCTCGCGGGCATCTCCGGCGTGGACACGCGCGCGCTCACGCGCCACATCCGCAACACCGGCGCGCAGACCGGCGTGATCGGCACCGAGGACGTCGCCACCCTGCTCGACCGCGCGCGCTCGGCGCCGAGCATGGAGGGCCTGAACCTGGCCGACGGCGTGAGCACCCAGAAGGTCTACGAGTGGACCGAGGGCAGCGGTGTCTGGGCGCCCGCCACCAAGAGCGAGCGCCCGCGCCACATCGTCGCGATCGACTACGGCGTGAAGCAGAACATCTTGCGCTCGCTGGTCGACACGGGCTCCAAGGTCACTGTGGTGCCCTCCAACACCAGCGCGGACGACGTGCTCGCGCTCCAGCCGGACGGCGTGTTCCTCTCCAACGGCCCCGGTGACCCCGCCGCGGTCACGCACGCGCTGCCCACCATTCGCACGCTGATCCAGAAGAAGCCGGTGTTCGGCATCTGCCTCGGTCATCAGCTGCTCGGACTGGCCGTGGGTGCGAAGACCTTCAAGCTCAAGTTCGGCCACCGCGGCCTGAACCAGCCGGTGAAGGACCTGACCACCGGCAAGATCGAGATCACCACCCAGAACCACGGCTTCGCGGTGGACGTGCCGTCGACCGAGGGCAAGGCGGTCACGACGCACATCCATCTCAACGATGGGACGTGCCAGGGCATCGAACATCCCGAGACGGGCGCGTTCAGCGTGCAGTATCATCCCGAGGCCGCCGCGGGCCCCCACGACTCGCGCTATCTGTTCAAGCGCTTCGTCGAGCGGATCGACGCGCGCCGCTGAGGAAGGTTACGGATGCTGACTCGTGATCAGATCGCCGCCCGCGTGGCCCGCGAGCTTCCAGATGGTGCATCCGTTTCGCTCGACCCGGCCTGGGCCAGTGAGATCAGAGCCAAGCTTCCGGCGGGCGTGAGCGTGAAGGAACCCGCCGAGGGCGAGCTCGATGTCGCGGTGGTCGCCGTGGACACGATCACCGTCGCGGGCGAGTTCGCGGGCAGCGTACGCGCGGCCAAGAGCGTGATCGCAATCGTCGCTGCGCACAAGGCCGAGGGCGTCTCGCACGTGACGGCGGCGAATGCATCGCTGCCCGCCAAGGCGCAGCGCGTGATCAGCAACCTCGCGCTGTTCGAGGTCACGCCCGAGGGCCTGGTGATGCGCGAGGTCGCGCAGGGTGTGAGCGCGCTCGACGTGCAGCTGGAGAGCGACTCGCCGCTGTTGGCGTCGGACGAGCTCAAGGTGATGAATGTCTGATCGCAGCACGCTGCTGCTCGGACATCGCGACGTCGCCGCCCTCGCTGACATGCGCACCGTGCTCGACGCCGTCGAGCGCGCGTTCGCCGCGCACGCCCGCGGTGAGGCGCGCATGCCGAGCAAGGTGTACCTGGACCTGCCGGAGTTCGCGGGCGACTTCCGCGCGATGCCCTCGCTCATGGGCTCGTACGCGGGCGTAAAGTGGGTGAACGCGCACCCGCAGAACGCCGCGAAGTTTGGGCTGCCCACGGTGATGGGAACCTACGTGCTGAGCGATCCGGCGACCGGGTACCCGCTCGCGATCCTCGATGCCACGCTGCTGACGGCGCTGCGCACGGGCGCAGCGGCGGGCGTCGCCACCAAGCACCTGGCCCAGCTCCCGCTCACGCAGGTGGGCTTCATCGGTACCGGCGTGCAGGCGCGCTACTTCCGCGATGCGCTGCGTGTGCTGGGCGCGTTCGAGCTGCTCGCCGCCGATGCCAACGCCGCGCGCGCCGCGGAGTTCGCGCGCGAGTCGCAAGGGCGCGCGATTTCGATCGCCGAGGCAGCCGCGGCTCCCGTGGTGTGCATCGCCACGCCGTCGCGCACACCCGTGATCACGCGCGCGATGATCGGCCCCGGCACGCACATCAACGCGATGGGCGCCGACGGCCCGGGCAAGCAGGAGCTCGACCCGCAGATCCTGCTGGACGCGCGCGTCATCATCGACGAGCTGGAGCAGTCGACGCACGGCGGCGAGCTGAACGTGCCGATCGCGCAGGGGCTGTATGCCGAGGCGCAGATCGCGGCGACGCTGGGCGAGGTGATCCTCGGCACCAAGCCCGGCCGCACCAGCGCGAGCGACATCACCGTGTTCGACTCGACCGGGCTCGCGATTCAAGACGTCGCGGTGGCTGCCGCGCTCTACGAGCTGGCCCGCCAGCGCGGCGTGGGGCAGTCGATCGAGCTGGTTCCGGCGCGCTGACGCTTTGTCATCGGCTCCGAGGGCACTC
>DASUME010000271.1:0-6970 GCA_036277895.1 Polyangiales bacterium | reverse complement strand
GCGGTGTTTCGGCGCTTCTGCCGCGACCGCGGCATCGAGCTACCGCATCGCGCGGGCCCTCCCGGCGGCGACAAGTCGCACTGCCTCGCCAACAGCCTGCAGCTCGCAGCCGGCAACACGCGCGTGCCGCGCTCGATCGTGCTGATCACGGATCTCGACGGCATCGTGGACTACGCGCCGCTGCTGGCTGCAGTTCGCCTGCTGACGCGGCGCGGGCATGCGCTGCACGTGATGGTGCCGCACGCCGAGTCCGCCGTGCCCACGGCGCAGAGCGAGCTGGAGACTGACCTGCGCGCCATCTACGGGCGTGCCGAGAAGCGCCGGCTGCGCGAGGCGACCGAGAAGCTGGCGCCGCTCGGCGTGACGCTGACCATGGTGGCGCCCAACCAGCTCGCGCAGCTGGCGCAGCGCAAGAAGCTCGAGAGCGCGAGGGTCGCGTGAACGAGCTGCCGGCCTGGGAAGATCCGCGCCGCGTGCTGGCGCGGCACAACCTGCGCGCCAAGCGCGGCATGTCCCAGAACTTCTTGGTCTCGCGCCACGCGGTCGAGAAGATCGCGGACGCGCTGGAGCTGGAGGACGGAGAGCGTGTGATCGAGCTCGGCCCGGGGCTCGGCACGCTGACTGCCGCCTTGCTTCGGCGCGGCGCGCAGGTGCTCGCGATCGACGCCGACCGCGACATGCTGGCGGTGCTGGCGCAGGAGTTCGCGGACTACCCGGCGCTCGACGCGCGCTTTGGCGACGCCACCGAGCTCGACCTCGCGGGCTTCGAGGGCATCGCGGTGTGCGGCAACCTGCCGTACGCCGTCACCGGCGGCATCTTCCGACGCCTCGTCGAGCAGTACAGCCGCGTGTCGCGCGCGGTGCTGATGGTGCAGAAGGAAGTGCGCGATCGCCTGGTGGCGCAAGCGGGCACCAAACAGTACGGCGCGCTGACCGTGTTCACGCGCGCGGTGTTCGACGTGCGCTCGGTGGTGGTGGTGCCGGCGGGCGCGTTCCATCCGGCGCCCAAGGTCGACAGTGCGGTCGTGGCGCTGACGCCGCGCGCCCACACGATCGTGATCAGCGACGCGTTCACCAGCGTGGTGCGCGCCTCGTTCGAAGCCCGCCGCAAGACGCTGCGCAACGCGCTGCTGCGCATCCGCCCCCCCGAAGTGGTCGACGCCGCGCTGGCCGCAGCCAGAATCGACGGCATCCGACGCGGCGAGACGCTGAGCGTGGAAGAGTTCGCCACGCTCGCGTCGCACGTCTGATCAGAGCGCGGCGGCCAGCTCGGCGAGGGCGGCGGCGATGTCGGCGCGCGGCGCGTGCTCGCAGTGGAGCGACGTGCGGGCGCGCTCGAGATCGCGCTGCAGCGCCTCGCGGTCGGCCAGCTCGGAGGGGGTGAGGCGGCGGGCCAGCTTGCGCAGCGCGGCGGCGGCCTCGGGCGCGAGCGTGGGATCGCGCCCGCAGGCGTGGGCGGCGAGCGCCGGGATCAGCAGCTCGGGCGCGCGCGCGTGCTCGCTGGCGCGGATCGCGAGCACGGCCCGGTAGCGATCGGCCTCGAGCGCCGCGGTCAGCGCCGTGTCCCCCGCGGCCTCGGCGGCGCGCGCCAGGGACAGCTCGTCGCAGGCATCGGTGAAGGCGAACGCGTCGCCCGCGTGGACTGGGCTCACGATCGCCACCGTGACCAGCGCTCCAAGCACGACCCGCCTTTGCCTCATCGCTCCCGACTGTGCCTGAGCGCGCAGACGACCGCGAGAACATTGCCAGCGCGCTCGGCCCGTTCGATGATGGCGCACCCGTTCCCCGGAAAGGACCGTGATGCGCGCTCTGTGGCCGACGATGCTGGTCGCGACCCTCGCCCCGGCCGCAGTGTTAGCGGCTCCGGGAAAGAAACCGAAGATATCCGTCGAGGAGGTCGCGGTCATGCTCGCCTCCAACGACGAGGAGGAAGTGCGCAGCGCGATCGAGTCCGCGCCGCTGCTGCCGCCATCCGAGGTGGTGCCGATGCTGGAGGACCGGGTGCGGAGCGGGCTCTCGCGCACGCTGCTCGACGTGGCGATCGACTCGCTCTTGCTGCTCGGCGACAAGAGCTCGAGCGCGCTGCTGGCGGAGCTGGCGCACCATCGCCGCGCGGAGGTGCGCGTGCGAGCGCTGGAGTCGCTGGCACGCATGAAGGCGCCGCTGGCGCGCGACGCGTTGGTGACCGGGCTCGGCGACCAGGTGCCGGAGGTGCGCGACGCCTCGGCGGCGGGGCTGGCCGAGCTCGGCGATCGCGGCAGCATCCCGCTGCTGACGCGCGCCTTCGAGCGCGAGGTCGCCGGCGCGGCGGCCGCGCTCGGCAGGCTGGCCAAGGCAGAAGATCTGAACCCGTTGCTGGAGTCGCTCGACCGCTACTCGCTCGACCGCTGGCAGCCGTTCTTTGCGGCGCTACTCGCGCGGCGCGACTTGCCAGAGGCCGACAAGCTGCGCGCGCTGGAGCGCTTGATCGCGCGTGGTGGGGACGACACCGCCGATGCGCTGGCGAGCTTGCAGAGCGGCGCGCCCGCAGACACCTCGCCGCGCGTGAAGAAGCTGCTCGCGGACGCGATCCAGAAGGCACAAAATCCATGAAGCGTTTGTCATGCGTGCTGGCTCTGGTCGCGGGCTGCGCCGGCAGCGCGCCGTTCAAGCCGCAGTTTCCCAACGGCGGGCCGCAGCTGAAGGATGCACTCGAGCGCGCGCACGCGGGGGCAAGCCACGGCCAGTCCTCGATCGTGCTCGGCGTCAGCGACGCGCCGCGTGCGGTGTTCGCGTACGACATCGATGCAGGCAAGCTGCTGTTCCGCGAGGCGGCGCAGGTGAATGCGCTGCCGAGCATCGCCGGTGAGCTGGCCGTGGTGCCCGAGGCCACGCGCATCACGGTGCGCCGCCTGCGTGATGGCTCGGTCGTGAAGGAGCTGCCGCTCGACGGCATGCACCTGGTGGGCGCCGACGGCGACGGCACGATCGCGGCGGTGGTGCTCTCGACCGGCGGCTCGATCAACACGCACTCGCGGCTGGTGATCTTCGAGGGTGAGAAGGTGCGCTCGGATCGCACCACCACCCGCGCGCTCGGCTCGCCCGCGGTGCTGGGCGGGCTCGCGTTCGTGCCCCACCAGCGTGTGCACCTGAGCGCGATCGATCCCGACGGCAAGGAGCTGGCGCGCGCGCGCATCGGCGACGACGTCGCGAGCCACGCGTTCCGCCACCAGGGCGAGGTGTACTTCGGCGAGCACGGCTTCTATCGGCTCGACGAGGCTAGCGAGCGCGGTCCGGCGCAGGGTGCTCACTACTGGAAGCTGGCGCCGGCGCTGAAGCTGCCGGGTGCGCCGCCGCTGTTCATGGACAGCAACGCGCCGCCTCCACCGATCGAGAGCGCGCTCTACCGCGTCGCGCTCAGCGCGCTGCCCGGGCCGACGCCGCAAGGGGCGCTCGGGCTCGCAGACGACGCGCTCTACCTCGCGTTCTACAAGCAGCTGTATTCACTCACGGCGGATGCGGCGAGCGCCCACTGGGTCTACGAGACCGACAGCGACGTGGTGGGCATTCGCTCGGTGCCAGGTGGGCTGCTCGCGCTGAACGCAGACGGCGTGTTGGTCGCGCTCGACACGCAGGGCCTGCCCACGCATCAGGCGCAGCTCGCGCTGAAGCCGATCGCCGCGCGCATCCGCGCCGAGCGCTTGCCGGGAGCGAGCACCGGCGAGGCCGAGCCGCTGACGGCGCGTCTCGACAAGGCCGCGCGCAACCCGGACACGCGCCTGGTGCCGAGCCGCGGCTTCGCGGCGCAGCTGCTGCGGCCGATCGAAGACGACGAGGCCGCGCGACTGCTGATCAAGCTGTGCACGGACGTCGAGAGCCCGCCGCGCGTGAGTGAGCAAGCATGTGCGAGTCTTGGCGAGCGCACGTTCGCATCGCAGGCCGTGCTCGACGCGCTCGCCCAGCACCCGAGCTACCTCGACCGCACGCCGGTGCCGCCGGTCGGCGCGCTGGCGAGTGCAGCGCTGCACGCGAAGGACACGCGCGCGGTGCCGTTGCTCGGCGCGCAGCTGTTCGAGCCCGCCTTGCCGATCGAGCAGGTGCCGCAGATCTTCCACGCGCTGGCCGGGCTCGGCGACCCGAGCGCCGCAATCCCGCTCGCGAGCTTCGTGCGCCTCTATCACGCGGACGCGGGTGACGATCAGTTCGAGCGGGTGTTGGTCGCCGGCATGGACGCGCTGATCCAGCTCGACCCGAGCCGCGCGCGTCAGGTGCTCGCATCCCTCTCGACCGACCAGCAGGGCCGCGGCGGCGTGCGTGTCGCCGCCGAGCAGCGCCTGGCCAAGCTCGGCCCCGAGCCGGGCGAGGAAGCCGCTCCCACCGCAGCAGCGCCGGCCACCCCGAGCGATGGCACACCGCCGGCGCACCTCACGTCGCAGCATGTCGACGAAGCGCTCTCACCGGTGCGCCCCAAGCTGGCGCGCTGCGTACGCGACGCCCCCGAGCACCCCGCCAGCGCGCGCCTCACGCTGGTGATCGACGGCGACGGCAAGGTCGCCGAGGTACGCGCCCTGCCCGAGAGCACGCAAGCCTGCGCCCGCCCGCTGATCGAAGCCGTTCAGTTCCCGGCCACCAAGTACGGCAAGCGCACGATCATGAGCTACTCGGTCTCGCGCTAGTCGTAGCGCTCCGAGTGGATGCGCTTACGGTCGTAGCCGAGCTCGGTCTTGCAGATCGCGCGTACGTCGCCGACCATCGGGGACAGGCCGCAGATATAGACGTGCGGAGCGCCGAGGGCGCCGGCGAGCTCGGCGACGTGCTTCTGCACGTAGCCGCTGCGGCCGTGCCAGCTGGCGTCGGGGCGAGAGAGCGTGACCTCGAGCCGGAACTTGGGATCGCGGGTCCAGCGCTCGAGCTGCTCGCGCCACAGGATGTCGGCCTGCGTGCGCACACCGAACAGCAGCGTGACCGGGGGGTGCGCGGGGTCGGCGAGCAGCTCGGTGAGCATGCTGCGGAGCGGGCTGAGGCCGGTGCCGGTGCCGACGAACAGCGCCGGCGCGTGCGGGTCGTCGCGGGTGAAGAAGCCGTGCGGGCCGTCGACGCGCAGCGCCGTGCCCACCTCGAGCCGACAGAGCAGCGGCGAGACCGCGCCCTCGGCCACGTGCGTGACCGCGAGCTCGACGGGGCGCTCGGCCGGGCCACTCGCGATCGAATAGGCGCGCTTCTCGAGGCCCTGCGCGGTCTGCACATGCACGTGTAGCCACTGTCCCGCGACAAACGTGAACTCGGCCGGCAGCTCCAGCGCCAGGCTCTGCACCGACGGCGAGAGGGCCCGCGCCGCCACCAGGCGCCCCGTTCTTTCCATGAGACCAACTATAGCGCCCCGGCGAGCACGGCCGCCGTCCTCGGGTATGCTCGCGGCCGTGGTTCTTACTCGACTTGGCAGCCTCCTTCGCGCAACCCTTGATTCTCCGATCATGCGCCGCTGCTTGCCCACCCTCTGTGGCCTGTTGATGGTCGTGCTGCTCGGTGGCAGCAGCTGCACGCGCAAGGGCGCGACTGGGCCCGCCCTGCCGCCGCTGGAGCTGGCCGCGAGCCCCGAGCCTCGCGCGGAGGCGGAGTTTCGCGACGCCCGCTCCGCGCGCGACGCCGGGCGCGGCAAGGAAGCAACGCGGCGCTTTCGGGCGTTCCTGAGTACCTGGCCCTCGGACCCGCTGGTCCCGTTCGCCAAGCTGGAGCTGGGTCGGCTCGAGCTCGACGCCGGGCGGCCGCGCGAGGCGCGCAAGTGGTTCCAGGACGTCGCGCAGACGCAGGAGCCCGCGCTGGCCGAGCGCGGTCGGATGTACGCCGCCATCACCGCAGCGCGCCTGGGCGAGCACCGCGAGGCACTGGCGGTGCTGCGTCCGCTGGTCGGGCGGACGGTCGATCCGGAGGAGACCGCGCTCTTGTTGGCCACGGTCGCCGGCGCGCAGGAGGCCACCGGCGACGAGCTGGCCGCGCTGGAGACGCGCGACATGGAGCTCGGCACCACGGACCTCGAGGGCGCACAGCGAGCGCGCGCCGAGGAGCGCGTGCGCGCGCTGGTGAAGGGCCTCGACCCCACGCTGGAGCTGCCGCGCGCCTACGAGCTGTTGCCGCACGACGGCTACGCCTGGCCCGTGGTCGCACGCCAGCTCTTGCGCGTGAGCTTCGAGCGCGGCGAGCGCGAGCGCGTGTCCGAGATCGCGCGTGCGCTGACCAAGCAAGGCGGCCCGCTCGACGAAGAGCTGGCGGCGCTGGTGCTGCGCGCCGAGCGCTCGGACAGCGCGGACCCGCTGGTGGTGGGCGCGATCTTGCCGCTCAGCGGCCGCGGACGCGAGGTGGGCGAAGCGGCGCTGCACGGCCTGCTGCTGTCGGCGAGTGAGCCGGGCAAGCCGCGCGTGGTGTACCGCGACGACGGCGGCGACCCGCAGCGTGCGCTGGCGGCGCTCGAAGACCTGGTCTCGCTCAACCGTGCGGTCGCGATCATCGGGCCGCTCGGCGCCGCGCCGGCGCAGGCGGTGGTCGAGCGTGCAGCGGACATCGGCGTGCCGGTGATCACGCTCAGCGCGGACGCCTCGCTCACGGAGCGCTCGCCGGTCGCGTTCCGCATGCTCGCGGAGCCGCGCGAAGAGGCCGACGCGCTGGTGCGTGCGGCGCAGAAGCGCGGCGCCAAGAAGTTCGTGTTGCTGCACCCGGACAACGGCTTCGGGCAGGCGATGCAGAGCGCGTTCAGCGGCGCGCTCGCCAAGCGCAACGCGCGCCTGGTCACGTCGGTGGCCTACCCCGCGACGTCGGCCAGCTTCGTGAAGGAAGCGGAGCAGCTGGAGAAGCTCGACTTCGACACGCTCGTGCTGCTCGACGGTGCGAGCAAGATCGCGCTGCTCGCGCCCACGCTCGCGGCCAAGGGGCTGTGGTCGGTCGCACCCGGTACGCAGCCGCCCGAGGGGCGCAGCGTGCTGTACGTGATCCCGGC
>DASUME010000270.1:0-6839 GCA_036277895.1 Polyangiales bacterium | reverse complement strand
GCTCGACGAACTGCTCTTGCAGCACGTGCAGCCTGTCGCCTCGCGCCAGCCCTTCGATGGTGAGCACCTCGGCGCCATCCTTCAGCAGCGCCAGGGTGAGGCAGGCGTTGACGCGCTTCCCGTCGACCAGGACCGTACAGGCTCCGCACTGCCCGTGGTCGCAGCCCTTCTTGCTCCCCGTGAGCTTCAGGTCCTCGCGCAAGAAGTCGAGCAGCGTGGTCCACGGTGCGACCTCACGTTCGACTACGTTTCCATTGACCGTCAAGCGCAGCGCATGCCGACTCGCCATGAGCGGCACGTAAGCCCACACGAAAGGACCGCTATGGATGCGCAGGCACGATCGCGCTATGTTTGCGCACGCTGTCCGGTCGACGAGGTGCCATGGAGTTGAAGAAGATCCTGCTCGTGGAAGACAGCGCGAACGACGCGAGGCTCACGCTCGCCGCGCTCGAAGACAGCGGCCTGACGAACGAGATCGTGTGGGTCAAGGACGGCCAGGAGGCGCTCGACTACCTGTTCTTGGCGGGCAGCCACGCCGGGCGCGAGCTGGGGCAGCCGGCGGTGGTGTTGCTCGACCTCAAGCTGCCCAAGCTGGATGGGATCCAGGTCCTCGAGCGCGTCAAGCGGGACGAGAACCTGCGCGCCCTGCCGATCGTGATGCTCACGAGCAGCCGCGAGGAAGCGGATCTCGCGCGCTCCTACGGCGCGGGCGTCAACGCCTACGTCGTCAAGCCGGTGGCGTTTCCCGAGTTCGTCGAGGCACTCAAGACGCTCGGCTTGTTCTGGGCGCTGGTCAACCATCCTCCGCTCGATCGGACGACGGCCTCTGGGCACTGAGCCCACACGCGAGCTCTTGCTGCTCGAGGACAGCAAGCTCGATGCGGAGATCCTCGAGGCCCAGCTCGAAGGCGCACCGTTCGCGATCGTGCGCGTCGAGACGCGCGCGAGCTTCGAGGCCGCGCTGCGCTCGGCGCGCTTTGCCGCGGTGCTCTCCGACTACAATTTGCCCGGCTTCTCGGGGCACGACGCGCTGCGGCTCGCGCAGGAGCTAATGCCCGGCACGCCATTTCTGTTCGTGTCGGGCGCGCTCGGGGAGCACACCGCGGTCGAGCTGCTCAAGCTCGGCGCCACCGACTACGTGCTCAAGGATCAGCTGGAGCGGCTGCTGCCGAGCCTGGAGCGCGCGCTGCGCGAGGCGGCCCAACGCGCCGAGCACGAGCGCGCGGAGCAGGCGCTGCGCGAGCGCGAGCAGAGCCTGTCCACGCTGATGAGCAACCTGCCGGGGCTGGCGTTTCGCCGTGAGCTGGAGCCTCCGTTCCGGATCCTGTTCGCGAGCCAGGGCTGCGGCGAGCTCACCGGCTACGAGCCGGACGCGCTGCGCGCCGAGCCGGGCGGCTGGGCCGCGCTGATCCACCCCGATGACCTCGCGTCGTTCACGGCTGCTGCAGGCAAGGCCTACCAGACCGGCGAGCAGCTCACGCACAGCTACCGCATTCGCACCACTGCCGGCGCGCTGCGCTGGGTCTGGGAGCGTTCGCTGCGGACGGCCGTCGAAGGGGGCGCCATCGTCGAAGGCTTCGCGGCCGACCAGACGCAGCAGAAGGCCGCCGAAGACGAGGTCGCGCGGCGCGTGGAGTTCGAGCAGCAGCTGATCGGCATCGTGTCGCACGACCTGCGCACTCCGTTGAACACGATCACGCTCGGGGCCGCGCTGCTGTTGCGTCAGGAAGGCCTCAACCCGGCCGGAACGCGCTCGGTGCGCCGGATCTTGAACGCTGCCGAGCGCGCCGTGCGCATGATCCGCGACCTGCTCGACTTCACGGCAGCGCGGCTCGGCGGCTACATCCCGATGGAAGCGCGCCCGGTCGACGTGGGCGCGCTGGTGCTGCAGGTGGTCGAGGAGTTCGAGCACAGCCACGCCACGCGTACGATCGAGGTCGCGATCGGCGCGCCGACCCACGCCGAGTGGGACCCCGATCGGATCACGCAGGCGCTGACCAACCTGATCGGGAACGCGCTCTCGTACTCCACGCCAGACTCCCCGATCGCGGTGCGCGTCAGTATCGACGGCAGCCACGCTCTGCTCGAGGTTCACAACCTGGGTGAGCCGATCGCCGAGCATCGTATGCCGCAGCTGTTCACGCCGCTCAGCCGCCGCGGGCGTGTCGACGTGCAGACACGCAGCATCGGGCTCGGCCTGTTCATCGTGCAGAACATCGTGGTCGCGCACCGCGGCGAGATGCGCGTGCGCTCGACAGCGGGCGAGGGCACCACGTTCACGATGCGGATTCCTCTGCACCCTCGGGGAGCGGCGCAATGAGCAAGCTGGAGCTCGGGGAGGCCTTTCGGCTCGCTCCGAACGCGTACATGGTGGTCGACCGCGAGCTGCGCTACGTGGCCGCCAATGAGCTCTACCTGAAGCTGACCGGCAGCACGCTGGAGAGCCTGCTCGGCAAGAACCTGTTCGAGCTCTTCCCCAACGATCCGAGCGATCCCAACAACCCGAGCCGCGAGATGCTGCGGCGCTCCTTCGAACGAGTGCTGCGCACCGGCAAGCCGGACGCGCTGGCGGTGATCGCGTACCGCGTGCCCACGGAGGGCCACGGCGACCAGGACCGCTATTGGAGCGCGACCCACGTGCCGATGCTCGATGAGCACGGCCAGGTCGCGTTCGTGCTGCAGAACACGGCCGACATCACCGAGCTGCAGCGCCTCAAGCACGCGGCGGCGACTCACTCGGCGCTGGAGGCCAGCGTGCTGGAGCGCGCCGAGCTCGTGCAGGACGCCAACCGCATCCTGGAGGAGCAGCGCCGGCACATCGAGGTCCTGTTCCAGCAAGCGCCAGGCTTCATGGCCTTCCTGCGCGGGCCCACGCACATCTTCGAGATGAGCAACTACGCCTACGCGCAGCTGATCGGCTTTCGCGAGGTGGTGGGGAGGCCCGTGCGTGAGGCCTTGCCGGAGGTGGTGGAGCAGGGCTTCGTGCAGCTGCTCGACAACGTGTACCAGACCGGCACGCCGTTCCTCGGCCGGGGGCAGCGCGTGGAGTTGATGCAGGCCGACGGTGTGCCGGCGGAGATGTTCCTCGACTTCGTGTACCAGCCGATCCGCGGCGTCGACGGCGAGGTGCTCGGCATCTTCGTGCAGGGCCACGACATCACCGACCTGAAGCGCGCGGAGGCGCAGCTGCGCGCGAGCGAGCTGGCCGTGCGCGAGCTGAACCTCGGGCTCGAGCGCCGGGTCCGCGAGCGCACCGCCGAGCTGGAGGAGGTCAACCGCGAGCTGGAGTCGTTCAGCTACTCGGTCAGCCACGATCTGCGCGCCCCGCTGCGGCACATCACGGGCTTCGCGCAGCTGCTCGAGCGGCGCGCGGGCGGATCGCTCGACGAGGGGGCGCGCGAGCACCTCAAGACGATCCACGACGCCGCCCAGCAGGGTGGACGCCTGGTGGACGACCTGCTCGCCTTCAGCCGCATGGGCCGGCAGGCGATGCGCAAGCTGCCCGTCGAGCTCGCAGAGCTGATGCGCGTGCTGCAGCGGGAGCTCGCCCCCGAGCAGGCCGGACGCGACGTGCGCTGGACGTTCGGCGAGCTGCCGCAGGTGGTGGCCGACCCCGGGCTGCTCCGGCTCGCGCTCCGAAACCTGCTGGAGAATGCACTCAAGTACACGCGCTCGCGCGCGACCGCGACGATCTCGGTGACCGCGGTGCAACGCGAGGACGAGGTCGAGGTCCAGATCGCGGACAACGGCGTGGGCTTCGACATGCAGTATGCAGACAAGCTGTTCGGCGTCTTCCAGCGGCTACACACGGCCGAGCAGTTCGAGGGCACCGGCATCGGGCTCGCCAACGTGAGGCGCATCATCAACCGCCACGGCGGGCGCGTGTGGGCCGATGCCAAGCTGGAGCACGGCGCCAGCTTCACGTTCACGCTGCCGACCTGACGTTCAGCCGAGCGGCTTGCCGCCCGTCACGCCGAGGATCTCGCCGGACACGTAGCTGGCCTCGTCGCTCGCCAAAAAGACGTACGCAGGCGCCAGCTCTGCCGGCTGTGCGGGGCGCCCCAGCGTCGAGCTCTGGCCGAACTTCGCGTTCTCTTCGGGGCTGAACGACTGCACCACCAGGGGCGTCCAGACCGGGCCGGGTGCCACGCAGTTCACGCGAATGCCGCGCTCGAGCAGCGACTCGGACAGGCCCTTGGTGAAGGTGACGATGGCGCCCTTGGTGACGGCGTAGTCGAGGATGTTCGGCGTGGGCTTGTAGGCCTGGATCGAGGCGGTGTTGATCACGTTCGCGCCGGCCTTCATGTGGGGCAAGGCCTCGCGCGTCAGGTTGAACATCGCGATGATGTTGGTGCGGAAGGTGTGCTCGACGCGCTCGGCGGTCAGCTCCTCGAACTTGTCCACCGACTTGCCCTGCACGGCGGCGTTGTTCACGAGCACGTCGATGCGGCCGAAGTCCCTCACGACCTCGCGCACGATCCGTCGGCACTCGTCGTCTTTGCCGATGTCCGCCTTCAGCTTCAGGCCCTTGCGGCCCGCCCCGGCGACGGCGCGCAGCGTCTCGTCCGCGTCCTGGTCCGAGTGCGCGTAGACGATCGCGACGTCCGCCCCCTCGCGCGCGAACGCGACGGCCACCGCGCGTCCGATGCCGCTGTCGCCGCCGGTAATCAGGGCGACGCGGTCCTTCAGGCGCTCATGACCGCGGTAGCTGTCGTACCCGTAGTCGGGTCGCGGGTTCATCTCGCGCTCGCTCGCCGGGTTGTCCTGCGCTTGCTTCGGGAACGGTGGCTTGTGCCCCTCTTCCCGAGGGTCGTTGGCTGCCATGTCTTCCTCCTGAGCACGCAGGTAAGCGCTTTGAGGCCTGGTTGTATGCGTGGCGCCACAGCCGCGTATTGCTGCCGCCGTGATGGTGTCGACCTCCCTCCCAGGATGAAGCTCGAAGGACTGACTGCGATCGTGACCGGCGCGAGCTCGGGCATCGGAGCCGGGGTGGCAAGCGGCCTGGCACGCGCGGGCGCGAGCGTGGTCGTTCACTACCACTCGGGCCGGGAGCGCGCCGAGGAGGTCGTGAAGTCGATCGAAGCCGACGGCGGCGCTGCCATGTCCTTCCCCGGGGACGTCTCCGACGAGGCCGCGATCGCGAAGTTGTTCGACGCCGCACGCGAGCGCTTCGGGCGCATCGACGTGGTGGTCGCCAACTCTGGCATCCAGAAGGACGCGCCGATCCGCGAGCTCACGCTCGAAGACTGGAAGCGCGTGATCGACGTGAACCTGACCGGGCAGTTCCTGGTCTGCCGCGAGGCCGTGCGCCGCTTCTGCGCGCAAGAGCAGCGCGGGCGCTCACGCGGCAAGATCATCTGCATGAGCTCGGTGCACGAGATTATCCCCTGGGCCGGACACATCAACTACGCCGCGTCCAAGGGCGGCGTGATGTTGATGATGAAGTCGCTCGCGCAAGAGGTCGCCAAGGAGCGCATCCGCGTCAACGGCATCGCGCCGGGCGCGATCGCGACGCCGATCAACGAAGACGCCTGGCGCGATCCCGAGGCGCGCAAGAAGTTGCTGGCGCTGATCCCGTACGGTCGCGTCGGCGAGCCGGAAGACGTGGCGGCATGCGCGGTGTGGCTCGCGTCGGACGAGAGCGACTACGTCACGGGCACCACGCTGGTGGTGGACGGCGGGATGACGCTCTATCCAGGGTTCGAGGACAACGGATGAGGTCCTCGTGAAGCGCGGCAATGCGATCGATGAGCACGGCGTGATCGGCGACCTCGCCACCGTGGCCCTCGTGGGCCTCGACGGCACGATCGACTTTCTGTGCTGGCCGCGCTTCGACTCGCCGACAGTGTTCGCGGGGCTGCTCGACCACGAACGCGGCGGCAGCTGGCAGCTCGCTCCTCTCGAGGGGCCCGAGCTGCGTCGCAAGCAGATGTACCTCGCCGACACCAACGTGCTGTTCACGCGCTTCAACCAGGACGGCGACGGTCGCACCAAGCAGGTGGACCTGATGGCCGTCGAGGATGCGCAGCAGCGCGTGGTGCGGGTGGTCGAAGGAGTGCGTGGCAGCGTGGCACACCGCATGGTCTGCGCGCCGCGCTTCGACTACGCACGCGCCTCGCATCGCGTGGAAGCGCGCAGCCCGCACGAGGTCGTGTTCATCCCCGAGCGCGGCCCCAAGCTGCGCCTGCGCGCGAGCGTGCCGCTGGAGATCGCGGGCCTGGACGTGCACGCGTCGTTCACGGTCTCCGCCGGCGAGAGCGCAACGTTCGTGCTCGACGCGGACGACACGCCCGCGGTCACGGACCTGTGCCAGGACAGCCAGGCGACCGTCGACCGCACGATCGCATACTGGAGGCGCTGGCTCGCGCGCTCGACGTACCGCGGGCGCTGGCGCGAGATGGTGCATCGCTCGGCGCTGATGCTGAAGCTGCTCACCAGCAGCGAGCACGGCGCGATCATCGCCGCACCCACGTTCGGCCTGCCCGAGGACGCGGGCGGCAAGCGCAACTGGGACTACCGCTACACCTGGATCCGCGACGCCGGGTTCTCGCAGTACGCGCTGATGCGCCTCGGCTTCACGGAGGAGGCCGATGCCTTCATGCGCTGGATGGCCGACCGCGCCGAGCACGGCCGAGGCGACGGCTCGCTCGAGGTGATGTACCGCGTCGATGGCAGCACCTGCCTCGACGAGAGCGAGCTGCCTCACCTGCGCGGGTACGGCGGGGCGAGCCCGGTGCGCATCGGCAACGCCGCGCACGAGCAGGAGCAGCTCGACATCTACGGCGCGCTCCTGGACGCGGTCTACCTCGCGAACAAGTACGGGCAGCCGATCGGCTACG
>DASUME010000269.1:0-7212 GCA_036277895.1 Polyangiales bacterium | reverse complement strand
GCCGCGCGCGCATGCTCGGCCGCATGATGGGGGACCCGCGCGGGCAGCAGCTCACCACCCAGCTAACCGACCGCCTGTTCCGCAGCCGCGACGACGCGCGCACGCTCGACGAGGCCGCGCACCTGCTGCGGCGGCTCGGCGTGCCGCGCTACATGCGCTTCCACGAGCAGCTGGCGCTGCGCGGCGTGCGCTCGCTCGCGCCGCTGCGGCCGCCGGGCCTCGCCGGAGCCGTGCGCGCGAAGGTGCGCAGCCAAGCGCGCGCGGTGCTGCTCGACGCGGACAAGCTCGGCGAGCACCTGCAGGCACGGCACGAGCAGTCGGTGCGCGTGAACGTGAACAAGCTGGGCGAGGCGCTGCTCGGCGAGCGCGAGGCCGAGCAACGCGTGCAGGCGTACGTGGAGCTCGCCGCGCGCGGCGACATCGACGCGCTGAGCGTGAAGGTGTCTTCGATCGGCAGCCAGCTGAACCTGCTCGCGTTCGAGGCCACGGTCGAGACGCTGCGCCAGCGGCTCGCGCGCATCTACACCGCGACCTTGACCGGCGACACGCTGGTGATGCTCGACATGGAGGCCTACGCGCACGTCGAGCTCACGCTGGCGGTGCTCGAGCGAACGCTGGCCGACGGTGTGCTCGACAAGGTACGCGCCGGCGTCGTGCTGCAGGCGTACCTGCCCGATGGCGCCGCACTGCTGGAGCGTGTGCAACGCCTCAACGACGAGCGCGTCGCACGCGGTGGTATGCCGCTGCGGATCCGGATCGTGAAGGGCGCCAACCTCGCGCACGAGCGCGTGGAGAGCGCACGCGCGGGCCTGAGCCTGCCGATGTTCGGCAGCAAGCTGGAGACCGACGCCAACTACAAGCTGCTGCTCGAGCGCGCGCTGACCGGCACGCTGCGCCTCGGCGTCGCCAGCCACAACCTGTTCGACCTCGCGTACGCGCTGCTGCTGAGCGCGGAGCGAGAGCACGAGCTCGAGCTCGAGCTGCTCGAGGGCATGGCCGATCCCGTGCAGCGCACGCTGACCGAGCTGGGCGTCACGGTACTCGTCTACGCGCCGGTCTGCCGCGACGACGACTTCAACAGCGGCATCGCCTACCTCGTTCGCCGGCTCGACGAGAACACCGCGCACGAGAACTTCCTTCGCTCCAGCTTCGACATGCGCGTCGACAGTCCCGCCTTCGAGCGCGAGCGCGAGCGCTTCCTGGCCTCGGTCGCGCGCGTCGATCAGCTCGACCTCACGGCGCGGCGCGCGCACGACGAAGGCTACGACCGCGCGCTGCGGGCCGAGCGCAAGTTCGACTTCCTGGGCGCCCCGGACACCGACTTCACGCACGCAGAGAACCGGCGCTGGATCCAGCGCGCCCTCGACGCGCTCGCGGACGAAGAGCCGCCGCTGGTGTGCTCGCGCATCGGCGGCGAGCTGGTGGGCGGCCGCGTGATCGACGGCGTGGACCCGTCGCGTCCGGGTGCGGTGCCGTATCGGGTCGCGCTCGCCGCGGACGTCACGCGCGCGATCGAGCTCGCGCATGCCGATCCCGAGGGCCACGGCCAGCGCAGCCTGGAGGAGCGCGCGAACTTGCTCGTACGCTGTGCGGCCGCACTGCGCGACGCGCGCGCGCAGCTGATCGCGTGCCTGGTGCAAGACGGCGGCAAGCGGGTGGTCGAGGCAGACGCGGAGGTCTCGGAGGCGATCGACTTCGCCGAGTACTACCGCGCCAGCTTCGCGGACCTGATGCACCATGAGAATGTCGAGGCGACCGCCCGCGGCGTGGTGCTGGTGACGCCGCCCTGGAACTTCCCGCTCGCGATCCCGGCGGGCGGCGTGCTGGCCGCGCTGATGGCGGGCTCACGCGTGTTGTTCAAGCCCGCGCTGGAGACGCCGCGCGTGGGCGCGCTGTTGGCCTCGGTGCTGTGGAGCGCGGGTGTGCCGAAGAGCGCGCTGCAGTTGTTGATCTGCGAGGACGAGGTCGCCAGCACGCTGGTGCGCGATCCGCGCGTGACCGACGTGATCCTCACCGGGGCCACCAGCACCGCACGCCTGTTCCAGAAGCTGCGCCCGGGTCTGCGCCTGCTCGCGGAGACCGGCGGCAAGAATGCGTACATCGTGACCGCGATGAGCGATCGCGAGCTCGCGATCCGCGACGCCGTGCACAGCGCGTTCGGCCACGCCGGCCAGAAGTGCAGCGCGACCAGCCTGCTCATCCTGGTGCGCGAGGTGTACGACGACCCTGCGTTTCGAGCGACGCTGAAGGATGCGGTGGAGAGCCTGCACGTGGGCCCGGCGTGGGATGCGCGCAGCTTCGTAACGCCGTTGATCCGCGAGCCTGGACCGGAGCTGCAGCGTGGCCTGACCACGCTGGAAGCGGGCGAGTCATGGTTGGTCGAGCCGCGCCACGATGAGAACCTGTGGTCGCCGGGTGTGAAGCTCGGCGTCACGGCGGGCAGCTTCACGCATCGCACGGAGCTGTTCGGCCCGGTGCTCGGCGTGATGCGCGCCGACTCGCTCGCGCACGCGGTCGAGCTCGCGAACGCGACCGGCTACGGCCTGACGGCCGGCCTGGCGAGCCTCGACGAGCGCGAGCAGGCGTACTTCATCGAGCACCTGCGCGCGGGCAACCTGTACGTCAACCGCACCACCACGGGTGCGATCGTGCGCCGGCAGCCGTTCGGCGGCGTGGGCAAGTCGGGCTTCGGCCCGGGCGCCAAGGCCGGCGGCCCCAACTACGTCGCGCAGCTGTGCCAGCTGCACGAGCGCAGCTCGATCCCGTACAACGCCGACCGGACGTTCCCTCCGAGGCTGGAGAGCCGCGTGCGTATGCTGGAGCCCGCGCTCGCGCCGCGCGCACGCTGGCTGCTCCGCGCGCGCGTGCAGAGCTACCTGCAAGCGCGCACGCACTTCGCAGGCGAGCACGATCCCGAGCGCCTGCTTGGCCAGCACAATCGTTTTCGCTATCGCCCGGTCGAGCGCTGCGTGCTGCGCGTGGAGGCCGATGCCGAGCCGGGGGATCTGGCCGCGAGCTGCCTCGCCGCCGAGCTCGCGGGCGCGCGACTTGACGTGTCGGTCGATCCGGCCTTCTCGCTGCAGCTCGATGCGAGCGCGCTCGGGCATCCGGTGCACGTCGAGCCAGTCGAGGCGCTGGTCGAACGCGGCGAGGGCATTACTCGTGTGCGCATCCTCGGCACGCGCCCGCAAGCGCTCGACCGCCTGAACGAGGCGCATGGCAGCCACCTGGCGGACGAGCCGGTACTCGCGCTCGGACGCTTCGAGCTCCTGCACTACGTCAGCGAGCAGAGCGTCTCCATCGAGTACCACCGCTACGGGAACATCCCGGACTGAATCAGGGCCGACTCAGGGCGCGACGGACTTCGGCGCGGCAGCCTTGGTGGCGGCCTTCTTCTTCTTGGCGCGCTTGTTCTCGGGGGGCGCGGGCGCCTCCTGCGTGACTGCCAGGTGGGCCTCGGCCTTTTCGATGGCGAACGCGCGCTCCCCGGAGGCGAAGCGGATGCGCACGGTGCCCTTGTCGTTGGACAGGATCTCCCCACTACCGAGGTCGGGTAGCTTGGCGTGAACGACGAAAGAACCGGCCTCGAAATTGGGCATGCGCGCCTCGCGGGGTTGCGACTTGCAGTCGCTAGCGATCGGGCCGTCAACACTTGACGAGGACGCGGGCCCATCAGGGCTCGCCTCCAGTTTGATGGCGTCCGCCAATCTTAGCTCGCTTGCAAGGATTTCGCCATCCTGGCGTCGGCGGCCTGGGGGCTGGCACACCACGGGGTGCCCTCGATCCGTGTCAGAACACAGAGCAGGTACACATGGTCTCCCCACTGCTCACGGATCTCTATCAGCTCACCATGGCCCAGGGCTATCTGCGCAGCGGTCGCGCGCAGGATCGGGCGGTCTTCCACTTGCTGTTCCGCAAGCTCCCATTCGGAGGCGGCTACGCGCTGGTGGCGGGCCTGGAGGCCGTGCTGGAGCTCGTGGAGACGTTCCGCTTCGAGCCCGATGACCTCGACTACCTCGGCTCGCTGCGCACCGAAGACGGCAGCGCGCTGTTCGGCGCGGACTTCCTCGACTACCTGCGCACGCTGCGGCTGAGCGTCGACATCGACGCGCTGCCCGAGGGCACGCTCGCCTTCGGCAGCGAGCCGTTGCTACGCGTGCAGGGCAACCTGATCGAGGCTCAGCTGCTGGAGACCGCGCTGCTCAACGCGGTGAACTTTCCCACCCTGATCGCGACCAAGGCCGCGCGCATCTGCGAGGCCGCAGGCGAAGAATCGGTGCTCGAGTTCGGGCTGCGGCGTGCGCAGGGCATCGACGGTGCGCTGACCGCCAGCCGGGCGGCGTTCATCGGCGGCTGCAGCGCCACCAGCAACGTGCTCGCCGGCAAGCTGTACGGCATCCCGGTGCGCGGCACGCACGCGCACAGCTGGGTGATGTCGTTCGCCAGCGAGAGCGAGGCGTTCGAGGCCTATGCGGAGGCGATCCCGAACAACTGCGTGTTCCTGGTCGACACCTACGACTCGCTCGAGGGCGTGCGCAACGCGATCCGCGTGGGGCTGCGCTTGCGCGAGCGCGGCAAGCGCCTGCTCGGCATCCGGCTCGACTCGGGCGATCTGGCGTGGCTCTCGAACGAGGCGCGCGCGCTGCTCGATGCCGCGGGCTTCCAGGATGCGTTCATCGTCGGCTCCAACGATCTCGACGAGCACCTGATCGCGTCGCTCAAGCAGCAAGGCACGTCGATCACGGTCTGGGGCGTGGGCACCAAGCTCGTCACCGCCTACGATCAGCCCGCGCTCGGTGGCGTGTACAAGCTGTCGATGATCGGGCGCGACGGTGGGCCGCTCGAGCCGCGCATCAAGCTGAGCGAGCAGGCTGCCAAGATCTCGAACCCGGGCATCCAGCAGGTGCGGCGCTTCTCGCGCAACGGCAAGCTCGTGGCGGACGCGATCTTCGACGAGCAACACGGCTGCGCCTCGCCCACGGTGATCGTGGATCCGCTCGACCCCACACGGCGGCGCAAGCTGGCGCCCGACCTCGATCACGAAGACCTGCTAGTGCCGGCGGTGCGAGGCGGCAAGGTGGTGGCAGAGCGGCCCACGCTGCCCGCGATCCAGGCGCGCGCCAAGGCGCAGCTCGCCGCGCTGAGCCCGAGCGTGCGGCGCATGCTGCACCCGCACGAGTACCCGGTGGGTCTGACGCGCGAGCTGTTCGCGGAGCGCGTTCGCCTGGTCGAAGAGCTTCGCGTGCATCCCGAGAGGTGAAGCCATGGACGCGCTGTTGTGGATCGACATCCAAAACGACTTCTGTCCTGGAGGCGCGCTCGCGGTGCGCGAGGGCGACCAGGTGGTGCCCATCGCCAACGCGTGGGCCAAGAAGTTCGAGCTCGTGATCGCCACCCAGGACTTCCACCCTGCCTCACACCTGAGCTTCGCGATCAATCATCCCGGCAAGCACGAGTACGAGGTGATCGAGCTCGACGGCTTGCCGCAGGTGCTGTGGCCCCCGCACTGCGTGCAGGGCACCGCGGGCTGCGAGCTCCATCCGGCGCTCGAGCTCGCGCGCATCACCAAGGTGTTCCAGAAGGGCACCGATGCGCGCATCGACAGCTACAGCGGCTTCTTCGACAACGGACACCGCAAGGCCACCGGCCTCGGCGAGTACGTGCTGGCGCAAGGCGTGAAGCGCGTGTGGGTGCTCGGGCTCGCGACCGACTACTGCGTGAAGTGGACCGCGCTCGACGCACGCCAGCTCGGCCTGGAGGTACACGTCATCGAGGACGGCTGCCGCGGCGTCGCGTTGCAGGCCGAGGATGTGCCGAACGCACTCGCCGAGCTGCGCGCAGCGGGCGTGATCATCGAGCGCTCTTGAGAGGCTACGCACGCGCGGCGCTGCTGTTACTCGCGATCGAGGTCGCGATCGCGCTCTGGATGCACGACGCGTTCGTGCGCCCGTACATCGGAGACGTGTTGGTGGTGCCGCTGGTGTACTGCGTCGTGATGGCGGTGTACCGCGGCCGACCGAACCGGGTGCTCGTGGGCGTCTTCGCCTTCGCCTGCCTGGTGGAGCTGACGCAGCTCGCGCACCTGGCCGACCGACTGCACCTCCACAACCGCGCCCTACGCGTGATCCTCGGCACCTCGTTCGAGTGGCTCGACTTCATCGCCTACGCCGCCGGCGCGCTGCTGACGTACGCGTGGGAACGCCGGCGCGCGCAGAGCTAGCGGTGCTGGGCCATCATCGCGAGCAGCGCGAGCGGGTCGGTCGGCACGCGCTCGCCGAGCTGGCGTAGTGCGTTGCTGAGGTTGACGACTGCGCGCTCGGGCTCGCGCCAGTCGAACTCGTGGCGCAGGCGAGACAGGGCGTGCTCGAGCGACAGCTGCTTGGTGTGGATGCGGTGGGCGAGCTCGAGCACGCGGCGCCAGTACTCCTTGGTGCGGCGCACGCCCGCCTTGTCCGTGAGCGGACCGTGGCCGGGCACGATCACGTCCACCTCGAGCGCCAGGATGCGATCGCAGGCGTCGATCCAATTCTGGATCGGGCCGTCCCAGACGATCGGGTGGCTGTCGGTGAACAGCAGGTCGCCCGAGAACAGCACCTTGTGCTTCGGCAGGTAGACCACCGCATCGCCGCGCGTGTGCGCGGGCCCGAGCTCGAGCAGCTGCACCTCGAGCTCACCGAGCTGCAGCGTCAGTGCACCCTCGAACGTGCGATCGGGCGGCCGCAGCGTGATCGGGCCGAAGTCGAAGCCGCCAAAGCGCTCGGCGAGCAACGGCGCTGCCTCGGCCAGCAAGCCGGCGCGTGTGACGCCGATGCGGCCGAGCAAGCGCAGCGGCCAGCTCGCCAGCGCACCGCCGCGCACGATCGCGCGCGACGCCTGCACCAGGGTCGCCATCAGGCGCGGCGACAGCTCGAGCATCTCCGCCGCCGCCGCGCGCGTGCTGATGATCTCGGCGTCGTTCACCAGCTGGTTGCCCCAGCAGTGATCGCCGTTGGCGTGCGTGTTGACCACCGTCGCAATCGGCGCCGCGTTCACGGAGTGCAGCGTGTCGAGCATCTGCCGCGTGAGCGCGAGGTCGTACATGGTGTCGACCAGCAGCGAGCCATCGGGCCCCGCGATCAGGCCGCCGTTGCTGTAGCCCCAGCTTCCGCGCTGCAGGTACGCGAACACCCCGTCCGCGATCTCGACCGCATCGCTCACTGCTTCACCGGACGC
>DASUME010000268.1:0-9648 GCA_036277895.1 Polyangiales bacterium | reverse complement strand
CGCCATCGCGCTCAGGATGTAGCGTCGGTAGTTCGCCACCAGCTCGACCACCTGGGGCAGCGACTCGCGCACCAGCAGCTTCTCGCCGCTGGTCAGCCGTATGGTGGTGTCAGGCATCTCCTCCACGCTCTCGATCATGTCGGGATTCAGCGCGACGACCTGACCTTTGAGCCTGGTAACCGAGATCATGGCTTCCATTAGGCGCGCGATGCGCAGCCTTTTGCAACCGTTGCCACGAGTCTGCACGGACGCAGAACGAGCCTGCAAAAGCGCTTGCAACGGTCAGCTAACCAAGCCGCTCGCAATCGGTATGCGGAACGCCGGTCTGGTCGAAAAGGACCTCAAGGAACCCGCGAATCGTGCCGAACTAATACGCATCACGTCACGGACGGCGTGCCCGGCAGCCCCACGGAGCCGGAACCAACTCAAGGAAGAGACGAAACACCATGGCACTCAGCATTCTCACCAACACCGCTTCTCTCGACGCGCAGCGCAACCTTTCCAAGACCGGCAAGGCCCTGCAGTCGAACTTCGCCAAGCTCTCGAGCGGCCAACGCATCAACTCCGCTGGAGATGACGCCGCGGGCCTCGCGATCAGCGAACGTATGAAGTCGCAGATCCGCTCCATGTCTCAGGCCGAGCGCAATGCCAACGATGGCATGAGCTTGCTTCAGACCGCGGAAGGCGCGATGAACGAGAACAGCGGTATCCTCACTCGTATGCGTGAGCTCGCGATGCAGTCCGCGAACGGCACGCTTGGTGGAGACGAGCGCGACGCTCTGAACACCGAGTTCGGCCAGCTTCGTGAAGAGATCGACCGCATCGCCAACGTTACCGAGTTCAACGGCACGAAGCTTCTTGACGGCAGCAACACTGACGGCTTCAAGTTTCAGGTCGGCATCGGTAACACCGCCGCGGACACGATCACCTCGAAGATGGTCTCCATGACCTCGACGAAGTACGGCGCGGATGGCATCGACCTGTCCGCTCTGGACATCGGCAAGACCGGTGGCCAGGACGGCGCCCAGGCTGCTCTCGAGAGCCTGGACAAGGCGATTGCCGCAACCTCCAGCTCGCGTGCGACGCTCGGTGCGACCCAGAACCGTCTGACGGTCACGGTGTCGAACCTTCAGAGCGCGAACGTGAACCTGTCGGCCGCCAACTCGCGTATCCGCGACGTGGATGTCGCCGAAGAGAGCGCGTCCATGACGCGTAACAACGTTCTGAGCCAGGCGGGCATGGCAGTGCTCGCTCAGGCGAACCAGCTCCCGTCGGCGGCGCTCTCGCTCCTTCGCGGCTGATCTCGAACTCGCGCGCGGCGGCGGCACCGTAAGGGCAACCGAAGGTGTAGCTTCCGCGCGCGGCTCTTTCTCTCTTCCGCTTCTCTTTCTGTCGATCTCGGTAAGGAGTTTGTAACGTGGCCTCGCCCATCACCTTCAGCGGTCTCGCGAGCGGTATCGATTCCGCGTCGTTGATCGATGCGCTGGTCAAGAGCGCGCAGACGCCCATTACGAACCTGCAGGCCGATCAAAAGGCCAATTCGTCGCAGTCGACGAAGATTACCGACATCAAGACCAAGCTCTCCACGCTGCAGACAGCAGCGCAGGGTCTCGACACCAAGACCGAGGCGCTCGGCAACAAGTCGAGCACCAGCAACGACAAGGCGCTCACGGTCACCGCTGCGGGCGGCGCCGCGATGGGTACCTACAAGGTCGAGGTGAAGTCGCTGGCGGCCGCCGAGCGTACCTACAGCAACAAGGTCACCGCCTCGGATCAGCCCGGCCTGTTCGGTGCCGGCATGCTCAAGATGCAGGTAGGCAGCGGCGAAGAGGTCGAGCTGACGATCAGCGAGACCGACACGCTCGCCTCCGTGGCCAAGAAGATCAACGCTTCGGGCGCGCAGGTCTCGGCCGGCGTGTTCAGCGACGGCGCGGGCGGCTTCCGCCTACAGGTCACCGGCACCCAGGCCGGTGAGAAGAACGGGATCACGTTCACCGAGCTCGACGGCCTGAGCCTCGGTTTGAGCGACCCGCTCAACGAGAAGCAGAAGGCCAGCGACGCGCTCGTCTCGGTGGACGGGATGGACGTCAAGAGCGCCACCAACAGCGTCAGCGGCGCCGTGCCCGGCGTGACGTTGAACCTGGTGGACGTCGGCACGTCGACGGTCAAGGTAGACCGCGACGAAGACGGCATGAAGACCAAGCTGCAGACGTCGCTGCGCGGCATGGTCGGCAAGCTGGTGCCCAACGGCGACAGCTCGATGCAGATGCTGAGCGCGATCGGCGTCTCGACCAACCGCGACGGCACGCTCACGCTCGACGACGCCAAGTACAGCAAGGCCGTGGCCAAGGACTACGAGGGCGTCGCGTCGATGCTCACCGGTCGTACCGACGGCACCGGCCTCATGAAGCAGATCTCCGACGGCCTGCTCGGCTACACCAAGACCGGTGGCACGTTGTCGATCAAGCTCGACAACCTGACCAAGCGCAACAAGCTGATCGACAGCCAAATCTCGACGATGCAAACCCGCATCGACAAATACAAAGAGAACTTGCAGAAGCAGTTCACTGCGCTGGAGGAGACGATGTCGAACCTCAACAGCCAGGGCAGTTCTCTCAGCAGCATCCTCGCGTCCGCGTAATCAGGGGGAAGAATCGTGTCGTTTGCAGTCTCTCAGTACCGCTCCAACCAGGTGCAAACCGCGAGCCCTGCGCGTGTGATCGTGCAGTTCTACGACGGTGCCATCAAGTTCATCAAGCTAGGCAGCCAGGGGATCGAGAACAAAGACTACGCAAAGAAGGGCATGCACCTGTCGCGCGCGCACGCGATCGTCACCGAGATGCGCGCCAACCTGGACTCCAGCAAGGCGCCCGAGCTTTGCGAAGAGCTCGACCGTCTGTACGTGTACATCCTCGACTGCATCACCGACGCCAACATGAAGATGGACGCAAAGCCACTTGCTGGCGCGCTCAAGGTCCTCGACATGCTGCGCAGCGCCTGGGCGCAGATCGCGGACGACCCGAGCGGTGTGCGCACGCTTGCCGCCCAATCGACCCCATGAGCCACCCCTGGCCGGAGCTCGTGGAGCAACTCGAGGCGATCGCGCTCGAGGCCTTCTTCCGGGATCCCGACGGCCTGCGCGCGGCGATGGCTCAGCGCCACGACATCATCGCCGGCCTGCTGGCCGCCAACCCGCGCGAGCTGGAAGACGAGCAGCGCAGCGACCTGATGGAGCGCCTGGCGCGCGTGCACGAGCGCGACCAGCTGATCTTCGCGGCGCTCAAGACGCTGCGCGACCAGACGCAGGAAGAGCTGGAGAAGGCCAACACGGGCATGCGCGCCATGAACGGCTACAAGTCGATGGTCAGCGCGCCGCCGCCGCCATTCCGTCGCATCGGCTGAGGCATTTCTGCAGACGACCTTCGCTATGCATGCGAGGAGTCTGATATTCTGTGCGGCGGAGCCCAGTGCCGTAAATGGATGCCGCCAACTCGCCACCACCGCGGTCTGATCGGCCCCTCGCGTCGTGGCGTGCACGCGAGCCGGGAGGACCAGACATCTGGGCCGTGGCCGGCGGTAAGGGTGGCGTCGGCAAGAGCGTGCTGGCGGCGAACCTGGCGGTCGCGGTCGCGCGCCGCGGCTTGCGCTGCCTGCTGATCGACGCCGACCTCGGCGGCGCGAATCAACACACGCTGTTCGGCGTGGAGAAGCCGCGCGGCACGCTGGACGCGTTCCTCGCCGGCGAGGAGAAGGAGCTCGCGAGCGTCGCCACGCCCACGCGCTTCCACGGCCTTTCGCTGATCTTCGCGGCCAGCGACGCACTCGGCTCGGCGAACCCGAAGCACAGCCAGAAGCAGAAGTTCCTGCGCCACCTGCGCAAGGCCGACGCGGACGTGGTGATCCTCGACCTCGGCGCCGGCACCAGCTTCAACACGCTCGACCTGTTCCTCAGCGCGCGCGTGCAGCTGGTGGTCACCACCCCCGAGCTGACCGCGATCCAGAACGCCTACGGCTTCATCAAGTGCGCGCACGCCCGCGCCAAGACGCTCGACCCGGTCCCAGCCTGTGAGCCGCGCCTGATCGCGAACAACGCGGACGAGGACGGCGCGCAGCGCGTGTTCCGGGCGCTGCGCGCGGTCACGCACGCCTTCCTGGCCGCCGAGCCGGCGGAGGCGGGCTCGGTGCGCAAGGATCCCGGCGTGCCCACCTCGGTCGAGCGCGGGCTGCCGCTGGTGTCGCTGTCGCCCTCGAGCGTGGGCGCACGCGACATCGACCGCATCGCGCAGCTGCAGCTGGAGGAGCGCTTCACACCCCCGGCCGAGGCGCAGGACCGCACGGTCGCGCGCGGCATGAACGAGGAGCTCCGGGTTGGCGAGCGGCTGTATCACGTGCAGACCGAGGACCTGGGCGCCGACAAACGCCAGATCCGAACTCAGGTGTTCGAGGCCGGGCGCGTGGTGTTCAGCAAGGTGCTGCCGTACGGGACCAAGCTCACCGACGGCCGGGTGCTTCCGCGTCAGCAGCAGGTCGAGTACCAGCACCGCGTCGTAGTAAAGGCGATCCGCGAGCAGCGCCTGACCTGAGTGTGGCAGGCCTGCGGCTTTGTCGGCCCGTGGCCTTCACAACGCGGCAATGCGCCTCACGCCTCTCTCGAAGATCACACGCGAATTTTCGCGGTACTTCTTTTGCAACTGCTCCTGTCCGTGAGCGAAGAACCGCGAGGACTCTGGCAAGTCCACTTGCGCATCCCCGAGCGTGGCCCCGTCGCGGTGGCCGTCATGCGCGGGCAGGAGAACGTCACCGATGGCGTGATGCGACCCAGCACCCCGAGCGACGCGCTGCGTATGCTCGAGCAACTCCTGGAGCCGTTCCGGAACGGCGAGCAGCTGTTCGTCACGGCGCGCACCAACAGCGCCAAGCTCTCGATGTGGCGCACGCAGAGCAAGGCGACCGCCCTGTACTGGTGCGCTTCCGCATTCGCAAAGCTCTGGCGCAGCCCGCACGCGGAGGATGTGGTCGTGACTCATACGAGTCGTCCCCTGCCCAGCGTCTGACCCGGATCGTTCGCAAGCTCGCCTACCGCGTCGGCCCATTCCCGTAGACGATTCCTGCTAGGGGTGCGAGACAAGGCTTATGTCTGCCCGCCGGCTGCTCCCGACCGCCATGCTGCTCGCCGCTTGTGGCGATGACGAGCCCTCGGTGCAGCGCGACCCGAACCCCGCGCAGGCGGCCGACGCGGCGCTCGCGGACACCGGCGTGGACGCAAGCACGACGCGCAAGGACAGCGCGGTGGCCTCGCGCGATGCCGAGACAGCGGACAGCGCGCGCGGCGTGCCCAACGTGGTGCCCTACCCCTCTTGCGGCGGCCTCGCGGGCCTGCCCTGCCCCGCGGGCGAGTTCTGCAACCAGGAGATGGCGCCCGACGGGCTCGGCTGCGGCTACGCAGACAGCCTCGGCAGCTGCGCGTCCACGACCGAGACCTGCGACGAACCGGCGCAAGTCTGCGGCTGCGACGACGAGACCTACCCGAGCCGCTGCGCCGCCCACGCGGTCGGCGCGTCGATCTCCAAGCCCGGCCCCTGCAAGGCCGACCGCGAGACCAACTGCGACGAGCGCGACGTGATCTGCAAGCGAGCGCGGCCCGCCTGCACGGAAGGCAAGGTGCCGGTGGTGGTCGAGGGCTGCTGGGGAGAATGCGTGAAGATCGACGATTGCGCGTGCCACGCCGCCTACGAATGCCCGGAGCCAGAGCAGTACGTGTGCCACATGAGCGCGCAGCACTGCGGCCCGTACGTAAATTGACGCGACGGAGTCCGGCGCGAGCCGCGTTGTAGACTGGGAGCGAGGAGCGCGTTGCCCAGCGACGACGAGGACGATCAGAGGCTAATGGTGCGCGTGGCGGAGGGCGATGCGAACGCCTTCCGTACGCTGGTGGAGCACCACACGGCTTCCCTCGTGGGCCATGCCACGCGTATGTTGCGCAACCCGAGCGAGGCGGAGGAAGTCGTGCAGGAGGCGTTCGTGAGGTTGTGGCGATCGGCGCCGAGCTATCGGCCGGAGGCCAAGCTGCGCACCTTCCTGCACGGCATCGCGCACAACCTGTGCATCGACCGCCTGCGCGCGCGCAAGAAGCACGATCCCGACGCGGTCGATGCACTGGTCTCCAGCGACCGCACGAGCGGCTCGATCCACGACCTGGAGCTGCGCGCTCGCGTGCAGAAGGAAGTGGCGGAGCTGCCCGAGCGCCAACGCGCGGCGCTCTCGCTGGTGCACTTCGAGGAGCTCACCAACATCGAGGCGGCCAAGCTGCTCGAGGTCAGCGTGGAAGCGCTCGAGTCGTTGCTCTCGCGCGCGCGGCGTACGTTGCGCGAACGATTGGCGAACGTGATGGAGCATGGGGGCTGAGATGGCGGACACCGAGCAACCCGAGCTGAGCATCGAGCGCTTCCAGGCGCTGGTGGAGGCCTATGGCGGAGACGTCGAGCGCTTCCCACTGCGCGAGCGAGCGGGCGCCCGTGAGCTGCTGCGGCGAGATGCGGCGGCCCAGCGCCTGGTGCAAGCGGCGCGCGCCTTCGACAGCGTGCTCGAAGAGGCGCGGCTCGACGTGTCTCCCGCGGTGATCGACAAGCTGAGCGCGATCCCTCATCAGTACAAGCAGAACGCGCCCGTGCTGCGGCTGTTGCCGTTCCGCTCGGCACGCCAGACCTGGCTGGCGGCCGCGGCGGCAGTGTTGCTCGGTCTGGTCCGCGAGTACGCCAGCGACGAGCCCGCAGTCGACAGCGCAGACATCTCCGCGCTCACCTTTGCAGACGACTTGTTCGATGACCTGACGCAAGAAGGAGACGTGCCGTGATCAAGCGGTTGAGCTGGGCGCTGGCGCTGTCGATCGGCCTGAACTTGTTCCTGGTCGGCTTCGGTGTTGCGCGCGGTTGGCGTGCGCACGGGGAGCGTCGGCCTCCGGGGCTGATGCACGTGCTCGGTCCGCCCACGCCTGCGTTGCGCGAACAGCACGAGGAGCTGGCCGCGGCGCGCAGGCGCGTGGGGCAAGCCCTCGAGGCGGAGCCGTTCGATCGGGCGCGCTGCGAGCAGGCGCTGGCGACGCTGCGCGAGACGGCCGGCCGCGGGCAGCAGTTGCTGCATCGCCGCCTGCTGGAGCGCGCACAACAGCTCAGCCCCGAGGAGAGACACAAGCTGGCGACGCTGCGCTTTGCCGGCGAGCACTGACCTCGGGGGTCAATCGTTCGAGCCGCTGGGATGTCGACGCGCGGGCGGCTGTTCGTTTACAACCGACAGCCCCTCGCGGAGACCCATCTGTCGGCTCGCCTACCAACGCTCTGGCTCTTGCTCGTCGTCGGCTGTGCGCCGCAGGACACGCGTGCGCTGGGCGACGCGGGGCCGTGCGGGCGCGGCAAGGCGCGCAGCTGCCAATGTGAGGACGGCAGCAAGGGCATCTCGCAGTGCACGCGCGGCGACGACTGGGGCGAGTGCGTGTGCAACCCGAGCGAGCTGGAGCTCGAGCCTGACGCGAGCTTCTCGGACAACGATGCCGGTTCGGAGGGCGAACCTGCGTTCGCCGACTGCGAGTCCCGGTTCGACTTCCGTGCGCACGCGCCGGGTGACTTCGCGGCGCCGTTCCGCGTGCCGGCGCGCAGCCTGCTGCCGGGCAGTGAGTACCAGCGCGTGTGCTTCTACTTCCGCGTGCCGTACGTGTTCGACTCGGTGGCGCTCGGCTTCTCCGCGCTGCTCTACGAGACGCCGGGCTTGCGCAGCTGGATGCTGTACGGGCTCGACAAGACCACCCACGCGGATGGAGAGATCGGGGCCTGCAATGGCGCGGAGCCGGGCGCGTACTTGCTCGCGGCGTTCGCACCGGGCGTGAGCGACGTGCGTCTGCCCGACGACGTGGGCCTGGCGCTGCCGCACGGCAGCCGCGCTGGCATGGTGCTCGAGGTGCAATACGCGAGCGGCAGCGAGGAGCTGCTCGACCGCACGGGCGTGCGCATATGCGGGGCCCGCACCAGCGCGCGCGCGCACACGGCCGCGGTGCACTTCACCGGCAGCCAGGGCATCTGCATCCCGCCCGCCGCACGCAACTACGAGGTCCGCGGCAGCTGCGAGCCGCGCACCGACCGCGGCCCGATCCACGTGCTCGACGTGTGGCCTTCGATGCACCAGCACGGCCGGCGCATGCAGATCACGGTCAACCGCGCCAGTGGGCAGCGCGAGCCGTTGCACGACGCGCCGTTTGCGTTCGACGATCAACAGCGATTTCCAGCGCACGATGTGACCTTGCTGCCAGGGGACACGCTGGAGACACACTGCTACTTCGACAACGACTCCCTGGTCCCGATCTCGTTCGGCGAGAGCGCCGACGAAGAGACCTGCTTCGGCTTCATCACCGCGTGGCCTGCCGGGTCACTCGCCAGCAACCCGCTGGGCGCGCTGGGCAGCGCACTCGGGATCGAGCCTGATCGCAGCTGCTTGAACCCGGCCGACATCCTGCTCAGCTGCACAGGCGCCGCCGACGCGCTCTGAGTCCTACCAGTTCGAACGTTCGACGGGCGCACCGCTGCGGCAAGCTCCCGATTGGGCACGTCGCCCGCGTCCCGTAACGCTCGGGCGTGGAGTGGGGGACGAACAGCCCATGAAGATCGGATTCATCGGATTGGGCAGCATGGGCGTCGGCGTGGCGCGGCGTTTGCTGAAGGCCGGACACACGCTCACGGTGTGGAATCGATCGCCGGCTCCCGTGCAGGCTCTGGTCGCCGAGGGTGCCGTTGCGGCGCAGGATCCGGCGCAGGCGCTGCAGGGCGAGCTGGTGCTCTCGTTGCTGGCGAGTGATGCCGCCCTGCGCGACGTGGGGCTCGATGGGGCGCTGCTCGATCGCGCGGCACCCGGGTTGGTGCACGTGAACCTCGCGACGATCTCGATCGAGCTCGCGCGCTCGCTCGCCGAGGCGCACGCGTCGCGTGGCCTCGGCTACGTGGCGATGCCGGTGTTCGGGCGCCCCGAGGCCGCGGCCGCGGGTGAGCTCGCGCTGGTGCTCGCAGGAAAGACGGAGCACGTCGCGCGCGTGCAGCCGATCCTGGGCGCGATCGGCAAGACCAACATCGTGCTCGGCGAGCGCCCCGAGCACGCCAACCTGTTCAAGATCGCCGGCAACTTCATGATCGCGAGCACGATCGAGACGATCGGCGAGGCCTACGCGCTGCTGCGCAAGGGCGGCGTCGATCCTGCGCCGTTCTACGACTTGCTGGCGGCGACGGTGTTCGCGAGTCCGGTGTTCAAGAACTACGGGAAGCTGATCCTCGATCGGAGGTTCGAGCCCGCCGGCTTCAAGCTCCCGCTCGGGCTGAAGGACGTGAACCTCGCGCGTGAGTCCGCGGCGCAGCTGGGCGCCACGCTGCCGATCGCCGAGCTGCTCAAGGAGCGCTTCGCAGAGGCGCTCGAGCGCGGCTGGCACGACAAAGACTGGACCGCGGTCACCGCGCTCGACGACTAGCGCGTGACCTTCAGGTTGCGCATCAGGTCGCTGGGGTTGGTGGCCGCGGCGGTGGCGGTCTCGGGCGCGATGATGCCGTCGCGGACCATGGCGACCAGCATCTGATCGAAGGTGTGCGAGCCGTACTCGTGCAGGCCGGCCTCGAT
>DASUME010000267.1:0-2619 GCA_036277895.1 Polyangiales bacterium | reverse complement strand
AAGTTGCGCGACCCGTCGCTTCTCGCTCCGGTCAAGGAGCCGCGCGAGCGCCTCTTCTGCCGAGCGCGTGAGCTTGGGTGGTTTGCGTGGCCCCCGTTCGGGTTGATCGAGGATCGACGCTTCCTTTGCGAGGTCCTCCTCGAGCTCGATGCTCGCTGGGACGGTGTCTGTGTCGCTTCCACGCGGGGCGTGGGGGGAGGACGACGTTTCGTAAGAGGCTTCTTGTTGCATTGGGGGTTGCTCTCTCTCTCTCTCAGTGGTGACGACCGGTGTCGTCGCGCCCGCGCGGGCGCGGCTGCGACGGTTCCATGCGGGACGCCAAGTCGATGCCGTGGCGCGCGCAGAAAGACGGGGCGGCGAGGACCCGTGCGCCAGCTTTCTCGGTGCCAAGCTCGACGAGTTGCTGGCCGTTCTCGAGTGTGCGCAACGCGCGCACCGGGAGCGCAGCATCGCGATCCTCGGCGACGCGGAACACGAGGCGCTTCGCCTTCTCGTTCGCGGTACGCGCCAACTGACGAAGCCAGTTCGCCTGCTGCACCTCCCGTCGATAGGCTTCGAGCTCGGCCAGGCGCTGGCGAGCGCGGTCGATGCGCGCGTTCCGGTCCTGCGCAATCCGCGTGGCACGTGCGACGACGCGCGGATCGCGGGTCGCACGGTCCAGGTTCTGGCGCGCGCGTGTGTGTGCCTGCTGCGTGCGCTCGAGTTCGGCGAGTTGCATCGCGTACTCACGCGATCCCGTGCGGCCACCTCCGAATGCCTCAAGGGCTCGAACGGCTTGCGCCACATCGCGCCCGGCGTCGCGCTCCGCGATCGCCAGTTGGCGCACGTCCTCGAGCTGCAGAATGATCGCATGCAGATCGAGGGGCGGGAGCGTCGCCGTGGGGGACACCGCACGCATCTCTGCACCCGGATCAGCGGTTTTGGCGCGAGCAAAGGCGTTGTCAGCAGGCACTAGGGCTGCGCGCAACGCCGCATCCGCGGACAGGTGAGGAGCGACCTCGTGCGCCATCCGATCCCGCCGCTCGCGCGAGAGGCAACGGATCAGCTTCTCCGTAGCGGAGAACTCCTCACGGCTGAAGAAGAGATGAGCATCTTGGCGATGGCGCGAGAGCGCGACGTAGGTCTTCGAGCGCTCCATGTAGCGAGACGCGAATACGTACGTGCGGTCGACGGTGGCACTCTGGCTCTTGTTGATGGTGCTCGCGTAACCGTGGTCCAGCGCGTTGTAGGTCCTTGCGTCGACTTCGACCGTCCGCTGATCGTCGAGACGCACGACCAGACGTCGGTGTGCGATTCGCTCGATGGTGCCGAGCGTGCCGTTCTTCACGCCTAGCGCCCGGTCGTTGCGCAGGAACAGAAGTCGGTCACCAAGGGCGAAGTCGCGCTTGCCGCGCTCCGTCTGGAACGCCAAGTCCTCGCCGAGCTCACCGGCCGCCTTGCGGATGTCGCGCGCGAACTGATTCAGGGTGAATACGTCGGTGCGACGGAACGCGAGTAGCAGGGAACTCTCGCTCGGCTGCGCAGCGCGAGCACGTGCCCAGGCTTCAATCATCGCGAGGTGCGCGGCCTCCGCGCTCTCGCAGGCGTGTACGCGTCCCTCCTTGAGGTAGGCCTGCAGGGCTGCGTCCGGCTTTCGGTCGCCGAAGTCGTGCGTAGCCTGACGCTGCCACGCGTGCGCGCGCTGCCGAACGACGTCGGTGAGCCTCGCGGGCGTGTACTGCTCTTGAAGCAGGCGCATCGGTGCGCCGATCTCGATAGGCTGGATCTGCTCGGTGTCTCCGACCAAGACCAGCTTCGCGCCGCGCGCACGTACTTCCTCGATGACGCGGCCGAACTGCTCGGTGCCGACCATCGCGGCTTCGTCGATGATGAAGACGTGCCGACCTGTAAGGCGGTCTTGGCCCTTGGCCCATCGTGCCTGCCACGAGTGCAAAGTGGCCGATGGGATGCGCGACCCTGTCTCTAGGCCCTCGGCCGCCCTCCCGGTGTAGGCTCCGCCGACGACCGTGAAGCCCTGTGCTTCGTACGCTAGCCGCGCCGCGTAAAGCATCGTGCTCTTGCCCGTGCCCGCGAAGCCCTGCACCAGGGCGAGATCTCCGCCTTGGGCAACGTGCCGGACGGCGCCGGCCTGCTCGGCGTTTAGCGTGATCGGCTTGTGCTCGCGCTCGCTCAGCTCGAGCTCGGCGAGCGCTAAGGCCTGCTCGACGTTGGCCTCGCGGACGCGATGCCCGCTCCGTTGCGCCAGCTGGTGCGCGTTCTGGAGCAGTGTCCGCTCGCGCTGCACGATGGTGCGCGTGGAGAAGCGCACCCTGCCCTCTTCGTCCATGCCGAGTTGCACGAGCTCAGGACACGCCAACACCCGAGCGTGGGCTTCGGCAAACTGAGCTGCGTCCACCGTGTGGCCATGCAGCGCCCGATAGAGGTCACGCTCGGTGAAGGTCGAGCGACGGGTCGCGACCAGGGCGAGGGCGATCTTCGGGTCTGCGATGATCCGCGCGCCGTTTTTACGCAGCGTGGCCAGGTAGAGCTCGTGGCGCTCGGCGATGATGTCGCGGCGGTCCTCGCTGCAGTCGCGAGGCGCGCGGAAGAGCTTCGGCTGCGGGATCAGCGCGATGCCGC
>DASUME010000266.1:0-6747 GCA_036277895.1 Polyangiales bacterium | reverse complement strand
TTCTGCCGCACCGACCCGGACATCGCCGCCCGCTTCGCGCGCGCGACGTTCCTGTCGGACAACCGCGCCGATCTGCCCGGCGTGGACGTCCCGACGCTCATCCTGCAGTGCTCGGACGACGTGATCGCGCCGGTGCCGGTGGGCGAGTATCTGCACGCGCAGCTGCCGGACAGCGAGCTGCGCGTGATCGAGAACATCGGCCACTGCCCGCACCTGAGCGCGCCCGCTGCGATCGCGGACGCGATGCGCGATTTCCTTTGAGCGCGGACGACCCGTTCGACAGCGCTCCGTGCGGCCTGCTCGTCACCGAAGACAGCGGCCTGATCGCGCGGGTCAACCAGACCCTCTGCACCTGGCTCCAGCGCCCCGCCGAGTCGATGGTCCGCGCGCAGCGCTTCCAGGACATGCTGACCATGGGCTGCCGGATCTTCCACCAGACGCACTGGATGCCGCTGCTCCAGATGCAGGGCTCGGTCGCGGAGGTGCAGCTGGAGCTCAAGCTGCCCGATGGCAGCGTGCTGCCCGTGTTGGCGAACGCGATTCGCGACCCCGCGGGGACCAAGACCGAGATCGCGCTGTTCATCACGCACGACCGGCGCAAGTACGAGCAGGAGCTGTTGCTGGCGCGCAGGCGGGCGGAGGAGGCGCTGGAGAACGAGCGCCGCGCGCAGACGACGCTCGCGGAGCTGCTGCGCAAGCAGGAGGCCGAGGCCAAGGCGCGTGCGCAGCTCGCCGAGCAGCTGATCGGCATCGTGAGCCACGACCTGCGCACGCCGCTGAACGCGATCGTGCTCGGCGCGAGCCTGCTCGGGGCCAACGAGGTCTCCGCCGCGCAGAAGCGCACCGTCACCCGGATCACCTCGGCCGCGAACCGGGCCACGCGCTTGATCGCAGACCTGCTCGACTTCACGCAGGCGCGGGTCGGTGGTGGACTGCGCGTGAATGATGGGCCGCTCGACCTGCACGCCGTGGTCGCGGAGTGTGTCGAAGAGCTACGGCTCGCCTGGCCCGGGCGCATGATCGAGCACACGACGGTCGGCGTGGGATGCGGCCGTGGTGATGCGGACCGCGTCGCGCAGGTGGTGACCAACCTCGTCACCAACGCGCTCACCTACGGCACGCCGAACCAACCGGTCACGGTCGAGAGCGCGAGCCTCGACCAAGCGCTCCGGCTGCGCGTGCACAACCGGGGCGAGCCGATCCCCGAGGCGCTTCGACCGCAGATCTTCGAGCCGCTGCGGCGCGGCGAGCAGCAGGTGAAGCTCGGCTCGCGCAGCGTGGGCCTCGGGCTCTACATCGTGCAGCAGATCGCGCTCGCGCACGGGGGTCACGTCGACCTGAGCTCCAGCGCGGAGGCGGGCACGGCGTTCAGCGTGACGTTCCCGCACTCAGGCGGGCAGGGCCACGCGCCGCGGGAGCAGCCAACTCGCGGCTGACGCCAGGCGCGCATGGGCGTCTTCGCGCACGAGCTCGCCGTGCGCCATCACGAGCGTCTCGACCGGCAAGGCCAGCATACGCTCCACGCTCGCGCGTACCTGGGCGCGGTCGCGGGCGAACAGGCGCCAGGTGCGGCTCATGGCCAGGCAGCCGTGGCAGCCGACGACGTGCATCGCGAGGTTCGCGAACCAGCCGCGCGGCCGCACCATGTGAAACACGAAGTCGGTCACGATCAGCGTGCGCGTCGGGTCGTGAAAGAACGTGAACTCGTCGATCTGAGGGGCGCCCTCGATCGGGATCATCGTCAGCGGGAGCTCCGCGGGCAGGCCCTCTTCGAGCGCGGCATCGACCTCGAAGCCCCGACGCTTCAGCTTGCGCGGGGCGAGCACCCGCGCACGCGGGTAGCGCTGCTGGGCGGCGCCCATGTACGAGCTGTGCAGCAGGTTGGGCGCGATCAACCAGCGCACTTCGCCGAGCCTCGCGATGCGCGCGGCGAGTGTGTCGTCGATCGGGACCGGCGAGATCAGCGCCACGCCGTCGGGCGAGGCGATGGCCGTCATGCGCGTCGGCAACTGGAACGCGAACGGGGGCAGGACTTGCGCGTGGTCGAACGTCTCGAGCGTGCTCATGCTCGAGAGTTCAGCACGCCTCTGTCCGATGGTCAAGTAAGGTTGACGAATGCGGACGGCCGCTTCGGCAGCGCGAACCCGCACTGCAGACCACGCACGCCGCCGAGACGCCAGGCGCTGGCGCTCAGTAGGCGCTGGCGAGCGGGCCGAGCTCTTGCTCGGGCACGGCGGTCACGTTCGTGGCGTGGACCTGGGCCTCGGTGCGCTTGATGCCGCGCTCGATCAGCGAGAGCGTGCCGCTCGGCGGTGGGGCGCCGAGCTCGCTCAGCTTGCGGGCCAGGATCTGCGCGGTGGTGAGGCGCTCTAGCTCGGCCTTGGCGCTGCGCGAGTGCGCCACCGCCTCCAGCGCGTGCTCGAACCGCTGGCGCACCAGCGTCACCAGCACGCGCCGGCTCTGTGCGGCCAGCGCGTGTGCCCCGAGCCGGTCCAGCTCGGCGGCCGAGCGCTCGATGCAGCGCGGCTCCGCCTTGAGCATGCAGCGGTGGCTCTCGTGTGCGGCCGCCTCGACGGTCAGCGTGTGCGCCTCGCTCGGGAGCAGCGGCCGGATCATCTCCGCCAGCCGGACCAGGCTCGGCCCGTCCGCCAGCGCGCGAGCATGCTCGGCACGCTCGTTCACGACGTGCAGGATCGCGCTCTCCATCGCGGCCTTGCGCTGCGGGGTCCAGCCCTCGCTGGTCGCGATCGTGAGCTTGGCGCCCAGACTGTCCGTCAGATCCATACGGGCGAGCCGGATCTCGTCGTGCAGCACGCGCTGCTCGTCGCGCGGGGCGCCGAGCCAGTAGAGCGCATCGGCGGTCACGCGCGCGCGCTCCATGTCGCGCTTCTCCAGCGCGTCGCGTGCATCGGCGATCGAAGGCTTGGTGCTGGCGAGCATCGCCGTGCTGAGCGCGGCCAGGCCGAGCGCGGCGGCGGTGGGGATCCAGGTGCTGATCGCGGTGCGCGAGGCGTGCGCGCGCAGCCAGCCGAGCAGCGCCATGCCGAGCAGGCCGGACGCGCCGAGCCCCACCAGGAGCGCACTCGCGGCCGCGCCGTACTTCTCGAACCACGGGTGCTGCGCGCGGTACAAGATCGGCGCGGCGATCGCGACCGCGGCCGCGGCGAGCGCGAACACGCGCGCCACCGAGTTGCGGCGCGAGAGCGGCTGGCGCGCGGCGTCGAACACCGTCAGCGGCTCGCCCGCGACCTCGACCATGCCGTCTCCGAACGCGGTCTCGTAGTGGACCTCGTGCAGGTCCACCGCGAATGTCTGCAGACAGATCTGCGAGACGCGATCGTTGTCCGCGAGCTGCGGGCGCAAGACCTTGTCGAGTCCGGTCATCGCATCCGCGGGTAAGACCAGATCTTGCTCGCACTCGTGCAGGTATTCCTCTTCGAGAAAGTCGCTCTCGTCGAGCGCGCGCGACAGCCAGTGCTCGGCGACCTTACGCGGCGTGGCGAACACCTCCACGCGCGTGGTCTGCGCGACGTCGAGCCAGGTGTACACGCGCCCGCTGCCGAGGCAGCGCGCGCAGCCCTTGCTGCGCTTGCCCTGGCAGCGTGTGCACGCGGTGTGCTGGCGGGTGGCCGAGCGCAGGTCGTCGACGCGCGCGCTCCAGGGATCGAAGGTAGGCGTGATCAGCGCCTCCAGCTCCTCGGCTGCATCGACCGGCGCCGGCTCGGTGCGGCGCTCGATCTGACGCTCCGCGAGCAGGTAGCGAGCGCGCGTGAAGCGAACCACGCGTCTCTGTACGCGCGTGACCGACGCCTGGAAGGCGGACTCGGTCATCATGAACGGCCGCAGCGCGTGGTAGACGCTGCGGATGATCGTGCGCTCACGCGCGTTGTACGACGGCTCGGTGTGCATCCCCACTCGATGCTAGGCCTCGCGTCAGGCAACCGTAAGCGCGATCGTCGAGCGCGCTGAAGTTCGGTGCGTTGGGGTAACGATTGTCAAGAAAGGCGCGCAGAGTGCGCGCACCTCGCATGTAAGACGTCACGTTCATGCGAACGGTAAGGTGGCGGACGCTAGCTGGCTTGCTGGCTGGGCGGCGTGAACGGACTCTCCGAGACGCCGAGCCATCGTTCGCTCGGGCAGTTTGCGCAGCGTTGCGGGAAGGGCTCGTCTTCGGCGAGCGCCAGCGCGAGGCCGCAGTCATCGCAGGCGTAGCGGCCGGTGCGTGGCGCGGGCTGCCCGGTGCGATGCGGCTTTGGGAAGTCCGGGTCCGAGCGCGCGATCAGCGGCCGGCCGGGCTGCGGCTCGGGCTCGTTCAGCACGCTGATCGCGCCGGAGGGCTCGATGTAGGCGAGCTGCACCTCGCCCAGCTGGCGAACGCCCTGCACGCGCAGGGCGGAGAACAGCTCCTCCGGGTCCAGCTGCTCGTCGCGCAGGTTCTTCAGGTCGACCACACCGCGGCGCACCAGCCGGCGCGGCTCGCTGTCGATGAAGCGCTCGGCCAGCGCGCTCTTCTCGGTCAGCCGCGACACGCCGCGCTGGAGCAGCACCACCACCGTGATCACCAGCATGGTGTGGATCAGCGGGACCTCTTGGTAGAACATCGGATCGCCCACGGCGGAGCCGAGCGCGATCACGATCACGAAGTCGAACGGCGACAGCTGACCGAGCCCGCGCTTGCCCAGCAGGCGCACGAGCAGCAGCGTGTAGGCGTAGATGATCGTGGTGCGAAAGACGATCTCCGCCAGGAACCAGAGCGGGAGCTCGCCGAGGAAGATGCGCTTCAGGTCGAACGAGTAAGGTTCCTTCACGAAGCCGATTTCAGCTGCGCGAAGGCCTTCTCGGTGGCGGCCTGGTAGCGCTGGAAGGCCTCGCGCTTGGAGAGCCGCTCGAGATACGCGGTGAAGGTGGGACGCGGCTCGAGCGCCTTCGACATGAAGCCCCAGCCGAGCATGGAGCCGAGCCAGACGTCCGCGGTGCTGAACTGGTCGCCGAGCACGAAGGGGCCCGGCAGGAGCGCCTTCTCCAGCGTGTTGAAGGTGTCCTCGAAGGTGCCGTAGCCGATGCCCGCCGGGCGGTCGACCGGGGTGCGCTGGAAGCCTTTGTCGACCAGCGCCGGTTCCACGCAGCCCGCCCCGAAGAAGATCCAGCGCAGGTACGTCCCGCGGCGCGGGTCGTCGAGGGCGGGCGCCAGCTTGGCCTGCGGGAAGGCGTCCGCCAGGTAGGTGCAGATGGCGGCGGACTCCGTGATGACCACACCCTTGTGCACCAGCGTGGGCAGCTTGCCCATCGGGTTGAGCCTCAGAAATTCGGGCTTCTTGTGCTCGTTCTTGTCAAAGCGCACCAGCTCGGTGCGGTAGGGGACGCCGACCTCCTCGAGCATCCAGTGCACCGTGCGCGCCCGCGACATCGGGTTGTAATAGAAGACGATTTCTTCGCTCATCAGTCAGCCTCCCCAGCGATCGAGTGGGCGCACGCGCGCCCCCCGCAAGCGCCGCCTGCCGCGGCACGTGATTGCGCGTGTTTACACGCCGGCAGCACGCCGGCCTTGTTAATGGCGAACGATATCCACCATGCCGGTAAGCATGCTGAGGCGCGAGCAAGCCCACGTGGTCATCCTCGGCGGCGGCTTCGCCGGGCTCGCCGCCGCCAAGGCGCTGGCCAAGGCCGATGTTCGCATCACCTTGATCGACCGCACCAACCACCATTTGTTCCAGCCCTTGCTGTACCAAGTGGCGACCGCGGCGCTGGCCGCACCGGACGTGTCGGCGCCGATCCGCAAGCTGCTCTGGCAGCAGAAGAACGTCACGGTCTGGATGGCGAACGTCAGCCGGATCGACGTCGAGCGGCGGCGCATCGTGCTGGAGCAGGGCGAGGCCACGTACGACTACCTGATCGTGGCGACCGGCATGACGCACGCGTACTTCGGCTACGACCGCTGGGCTGCGCACGCGCCGGGCCTGAAGACGGTGGGCGAGGCGCTCGACATCCGGCGCCGCATCCTGCGCGCGTTCGAGAACGCGGAGCTGGCCTCGAGCGCGGAGGAGCGGCGCGCCTGGACCACGTTCGTGGTGATCGGCGGGGGGCCCACCGGCGTGGAGCTCGCGGGGGCGATCGCGGAGATCGCCGGGCGCACGCTGGCGCGCGACTTCCGCCGCTTCGATCCGCGCACCACGCGCGTGATCCTGGTCGAGGCCGGGCCGCGCATCCTGCCCACGTTCGCGCCCGAGCTCTCCGAGAGCGCACGGCGGCAGCTGGAGCACCTCGGCGTCGAGGTGCGGGTGGGCAGCGCGGTGTCCGATCTCGGCCCGGACTTCGTCGAGGTCGCCAACGACCGCGTCGACACGCGCACGGTGATCTGGGCGGCCGGCGTGCGCGCGAGCGCGCTGACCAGCGACCTCGGCGTGCCGGTCGACAAGGCCGGCCGGATCTGGGTCGAGGACGATCTCGCGGTGCCCGATCGGCCCGAGGTGTTCGTGACCGGCGATCTGATCGCGAAGACGCAGGGCGGCAAGCCGCTGCCCGGCGTCGCGCAGCTCGCGATCCAGAGCGGCGCACACGCCGCGCGCAACATCATCGCCAGCGTCACCGGCAGGCCGCGCCAGCCATTCCACTACGTCGACAAGGGCTCGATGGCCACGATCGGCCGCAACAAGGCGGTCGCGCAGCTCGGTCGCTTCCAGTTCTCGGGCTTCTTCGCGTGGTGGATGTGGCTCGCCATCCACGTGCTGTTCCTGGTCGAGTTCCGCA
>DASUME010000265.1:0-4268 GCA_036277895.1 Polyangiales bacterium | reverse complement strand
CTGTACAAACATCCAGCCTTCACCGACAATCCGGCCACCCTCAGGAGACCGCCCATGGACATGCCCGTCAAAGCCCTCAACACCGAAAAGGCCAAGGCCCTGCAGGCCGCGCTCGCGCAGATCGAGAAGCAGTACGGCAAGGGCACGATCATGCGGCTCGGCGAGGGCGAGGTGATCGACGACATCGAGGTCGTCTCGACCGGTTCGCTCGGCCTCGACATCGCGCTCGGGGTCGGCGGCCTGCCGCGCGGCCGGGTGGTCGAGATCTACGGTCCCGAGTCGTCGGGCAAGACGACGCTCACGCTCCAGGTCATCGCCGAGATGCAGAAGCTCGGTGGCACGTGCGCCTTCATCGATGCCGAGCACGCGCTCGACGTGCAGTACGCGCAGAAGCTCGGCGTCAACCTGCAGGAGCTGCTCATCTCGCAGCCCGACACCGGCGAGCAGGCACTCGAGATCGTCGACGCGCTCGTCCGTTCGGGCTCGGTCGACCTCGTCGTCGTCGATTCGGTCGCGGCGCTGACGCCCAAGGCCGAGATCGAAGGCGAGATGGGCGACTCGCTGCCGGGCCTGCAGGCGCGCCTCATGAGCCAGGCGCTGCGCAAGCTCACCGCGACGATCAAGAAGACCAACACGATGGTCATCTTCATCAACCAGATCCGGATGAAGATCGGCGTCATGTTCGGCTCGCCCGAGACGACGACCGGCGGCAACGCGCTCAAGTTCTACGCCTCGGTGCGCTTGGACATCCGCCGCGTCGGCTCGATCAAGGTCGGCGAAGACGCGATCGGCAACCGCACGCGCGTGAAGGTCGTGAAGAACAAGATGGCGCCGCCGTTCCTGGCCTGCGAGTTCGACATCCTGTTCGGCAAGGGCATCTCGCGCTCGGGTGACGTGATCGACCTCGCCACCGAGCTCAAGATCATCGACAAGTCCGGCGCTTGGTACAGCTACAGCGGCGAGCGCATCGGTCAGGGCCGCGACAACTCGCGCGTGTTCCTCGAAGAGCACCCGCAGATGCTCAACGAGATCGAGCAGCGCGTGTTCGAGGCCAAGGGCCTCAAGCGCGGCACGCCGCTCGCCAAGGACGGCGCGAAGGACGAAAAGCCAAACGGCAAGGCCGCAGCCGCGGCAGATGCCAAGGCCGCCAAGGCACCGCGTCCCAGCTGAGTAGGGGCGCTCAGGTCTTGCGCTGCGGCGGGATGCGTTCGTGGGCGACCACGCTCGCGATCAGCTCCTCGCGCAGGGGCAGTGGCTTGCGCTCGCGCAGGCTCGCGTAGCAGTACGCGGTGCGCACCTCGGTCAGCAGCTCGCTGCCGCGAAAGATCGCGAACAGCATGCGAAAGCTCGTGCGCCCCACGTACGAGCAGCGGGCGCCGATCGCGAGCTCGTCGTCGTACTTGGCGGACTCGTAGAAGCTGAGCTCCGCGTGCACCGCGAAGATGTCTGCGCCGATCTGGGCGATCTGCTCGATCGAAGGCGCGTGCCCGATCGCGCGCAGGTACTCGCCGAGCGTGATGTCCGCGTAGACCAGGTAGTTCGGGTTGAACACGACCGCTTGCGGATCGACCTCGGACCAGCGCACCCGAAGCGGGTGCACGAAGGCGAAGTCCACTTGCTGCGAGCGTTCCAAGTCAGCTGCCAGGCGGCGGCGGAGGTGTGGTGACCTCGAGCAGCCACGCTTCGGTCGACAGGAACTCCACACCGCGGCTGTTCTCCAGCCTGAGCAGGTCCGGATGATCCGTGACCACGCGGCTCACGTTGGCCGCGCGCGCGCTGGCGACCAGCGCATCGGCCCACGCGTCGGCCTTGAACGACTCCGCACCGGGCACCACCTGCACGAACGAGCGGATCAGGTTCACCTGGCCCGTCACCGCGTCCTCCTTGAACGCAGGCAGCTGCGACAAGATCGCGGCCACGCGCCCGAGGATCCACTCGGTGGCCTTGCTCTCGCCCTTGTGCTGCCCGAGCACGCGCTGCACGACCCGATCCGGCGTGGTGGCAGGCGCCACCGAGGCATTCACATACACGTCCGGCGCCAAGATGATGTCCACGGCAGCTCCCCTCGCGTTCAGCTGAGACATTTCAGCCAGCAACGCACGCCCGGTCAAGTACGCTGTCGCGATGCGCTGGCAATGGTTTGGGGTCGCTTGCGCGCTGATCGTGGTCGCCTGTGGCGGCGCGCAGCGGGGGGGACGCGCGGACGAGGACCAGCGGCTCGGTCCCCTGCTGCCGCTGCTACCCAGCGGACCGAGCTGGGTGATCCAGGCGCATCCGCGCGCGCTCGCCGAGCAGCAGGCCACGCTCTCGCTGTGGCGCGCGCTGGTCCCCGAGGATCGCGAGCGCGCGTTTCAAGAGCGCACGGGCGTCGCGCCGCTGCAGGTGGACGAGGCCGTCGGCTGCGAGCTGCCGCCGCACGGCTGGCTGATCCTGGCCCGCGGCGCGTTCGACGCCGACCAGGTCGTCGAGCGCGCGGGGGAGCGTCTCGCGGTGCCGGACGTGCGCAGCGACGAGCCGCTCAAGCGGCGCGAAGGCCTGGCAGGGCAGGGCCGCTACGCCTACGCCGCGCTCTCGCCGCACGTGCTGCTGGTCGCCAAGGATGCGCCCCCGGACTGGCTGGCCAAGCTGTTTGCCCGTCGCGCCGCCACGCTCGAGGGCCGTCCCAACGCCCAGATGCCGGGGTTGGTCGACGACGTGGGCCCGCTGCTCGCGGAGCACGCGGCCGAGCCCCTGCTGCTGGTCGCGCCGCAGCCGCTGAAGCTCGAGCCGGGAACCGGGGTCTCCTTGCTGTTCGCCCGCGAGCGTGCACTCGCATTGACCGTGCGGCCCACGCACGAGACGCTGGCGGTAGCGATCGACATGCGCGGCGAGTTCCCGCCCGGCGCGGAGAACAACCTGCGCACGCTCGCACGCAGCCTCTCCAGCACCCAGCTCGGACGCGCGCTCGGCTTCCTGCGCGTGCCGGAGACGATGGCCGTCCGCGTCGACGATCAAGGGGCCACAGTTACTTTTGCGCTGCTCGCGCGCGAGCTGGTGGCGGGCGTACGCATGATGTTCTTCGATGATCTGCGCACGATACTGGGTAACTAGGGATACAGAGCGCGGCCAGCCTGCGTCAGGCCCCCCGCGATGCTACATGGTGTGACCCATGGCGAAGAGCGGCGCGTTCCAGGTAGGCGATCGTGCGGTGTACCCCGCACACGGGGTCGCCGAAGTGGTCGCGATCGAGGCGAAGGAGATCGCCGGTAGCCGGAAGGACTTCTACGTCCTCAAGGTGATCCACTCCGAGATGAAGCTGATGATCCCGTGCGACGGCGCCGATCGCGCCGGCCTGCGCGCGGTCGCCAGCCCCGAGATCGCATCCGAGGTATTCGGGGTGCTCGGCAGCGGCGAGATCGCCGTCAAGCCCGGTCCCTGGAACCGGCGTTTTCGCGAGTACAGCGAGCTCGTGAACAGCGGCCGCCTGGTCGAAGTGGCCAAGGTGTACCGCGACTTGTGGCGCATCCGGCCCACGCGCGAGCTCTCCTACGGCGAGCGCCGCCTGCTCGACCACAGCCGCAACTTGCTGGTCGCCGAGCTCTCGCTGGCGCGCAACGTCACGCCCGCGGAGATGGAGACACAGCTCGAGGGGGCCGTGCTTCCGGCGGCGGTCGCCGCCACCGATGTGCCCGATGCCGGCGTTTGACTGGCTGAAGCGCGACGCCGCCGGCCTGATCACGGTGGTCGTCCAAGATCGGCACACCGGCCTCGTCCGCATGGTCGCGCACGCGAACGACGAGGCCCTGCGCAACACGCTCGAGACCGGCTTCGCGCACTTCTTCAGCCGCTCGCGTCAGAAGCAGTGGAAGAAGGGCGAAGAGAGCGGTCACGTGCTGCATGTGCACGAGGTGTGGACCGACTGCGACGGCGACTGCCTGGTCTACCTGGTCGATCCGGAAGGCCCGAGCTGCCACACCGGCGCCGAGACCTGCTTCTATCGTCGCGTCGACAGGGACGGGGCGCTGCACGATGGCGGCCTGGCCGCGCCCACGTTCCCGCGCCTGGAGCGCGAGCTGATCGCGCGCCGCGACGCCAGCGCCGAGCAGAGCTACACGCGCTCGCTGCTCGACAAGGGCGCGCCCAAGATCGCCGAGAAGATCCGCGAAGAGGGTGGCGAGCTCGCGCAGGCCGTCGAGAGCGAGACGGACGAGCGCGTGGTCAGCGAGAGCGGCGACGTCGTCTACCACCTGCTGGTCGGCTTGTTGTTCCGCAAGCTCTCGTTGCGCGGC
>DASUME010000264.1:0-3933 GCA_036277895.1 Polyangiales bacterium | reverse complement strand
CGCCGACCAGGAACATCGCGACCGTGCCAGCGATGGTCAGGCCCTTCATCAACCACGGCGCACCGCGCAGCAGCAACCGGCCCATCCGAGCGCGGAAGCGGCGCGTGCGGTCCTTACTCAGGTACAGACCCAGGTCGTCGAGCTTCACGATCCCGGCCACCAGGCCGTACACGCCGACCGTCATCACGACCGCGATCGCGCCCAACACCGCCGCGCGCGTCGCGAAGCTCTCGTCGGCAACGGTGCCGAGCGCGATGGTCACGATCTCGGCCGAGAGCACGAAGTCGGTGCGCACGGCGCCCTTGATCTTCTCCTTCTCGACGGCGACCAGATCGATGTTGGGATCGGAGACGCGCGCGAGCAGCTCCTGGCGCTCGGCTTCTTCGTCGTGATCATCGTGCAGGAGCTTGTGGGCGATCTTCTCGAAGCCCTCGAAGCACAGGTACGCGCCGCCGAACATCAGCAGCGGCATGATCGACCAGGGCGCCCACTGCGAGAGCGCGAGCGCCACGGGCACCAGGATCGCCTTGTTCACGGCCGAGCCCTTGGCCACCGCCCACACCACGGGCAGCTCACGCTCGGCTTGCAGGCCCGAGACCTGCTCCGCGTTCAGCGCGAGGTCATCACCAAGCACACCGGCGGTCTTCTTGGTGGCGATTTTCGTGAGCGTCGCGACGTCGTCCAGGATGCTGGAGATGTCGTCGAGAAGTGCGAGCAAGCTCGTGCCGGCCATGTGCGCACACTCTTCGCTGCGCCGACCGGGCAGGCAAGTATCGCTGGATCGACGCCCGAGTACCCATGATACGCTCTCAGCCCATGGGGAGCCCGGTCTTGGGGATCGACCTGGGGACCACCAACTCGGTGGTGGCCGTCGCGCGCGGCGGCAGGGTCGAGGTGTTGCCGGATGCCGAAGGCAACAAGCTGTTTCCGTCGGTGGTGTCGTTCCACCCGACAGGCAGCGTTCTGGCGGGCTACCCGGCGCGCGAGCGACGGCTGGTGGACGCCGCCAACACTGTCTATTCGATCAAGCGCTTGATCGGGCGGCCGTATCGCAGCGAGGAAGTGCGGCGTGCGCGCGAGCGCTTCCCGTTTGCGTTCCAGGAAGGGCCCACGGGCGGCCCGCTGGTGGTGGCGCGCGGCGAGACCTACACGCTGCCCGAGATCAGCGCGTTCGTGCTGCGCGGCGTGCGCGCACAGGCCGAAGAAGCGCTCCGGGAACCGTGTCGACGTGCGGTCGTCACCGTGCCGGCGAACTTCAACGAGCTGCAGCGCTCGGCGACCAAGGCCGCGGGACGCGTGGCGGGGCTCGAGGTGCTGCGCATCCTCAACGAGCCCACCGCGGCGGCGCTCGCCTACGGCTGTGGCGCGAACAACAAGCGCGAGCGCGTGGCGGTCTACGACCTCGGCGGCGGCACCTTCGATCTGACGATCCTCGATCTCGCGGGTGACGTGTTCGAGGTGGTCGCGACCGCCGGCGACACCTTCCTTGGCGGCGACGACATCGACGTGCTGATCGCGGACGAGATGGTGGCCGCCTTGCTCGCGCAGCATCGCTACGACGCGCGCGGCGACCTGCAGGCCTACGAGCGCCTGCGCGCCGCGGGCGAGTGGGCCAAGTGCCAGCTCTCGGGCACGGACGACGTCGAGCTGACGGTAGAGGAGGTTGGCTACGCCTCGGGCGGCTCGTCGATCGACCTGCGCTTCTCGCTCTCGCGCGCGCACCTGGAGGCGGTCGCGGGGCCGCTGATCACGCGCACCTTCGACGTGTGCGAAGAGGCGATGCGCACGGCGGGCCTGCGGCCGACGCAGATCGATCAGGTGATCTTGGTTGGCGGTAGCTCGCGCATGCCGTCCGTGCGGCGCATGGTGGCGGACTACTTCGGGCGCGAGCCGCTGGCCTCGATCGATCCGGATCTGGTGGTGGCGCAGGGTGCGGCGATCCAGGGTGCATCGCTGGCGGCGCAGCCCGAGGCGGCAGCCAGCGACGGCGCCACGGCGATCGGCCGCGTGGCGCTGCGCAAGATGCCCAAGGTGAGCTTGCCCGCGCAGGAAGCGTTGAAGGCGGGCCCGGCGTTCCAGCCCAAGCGTGTGCCCACGCCGCGCGTGGAGACGCAGCGCCCGGCGCCGCCGGCGATGGGCAACACGCTCGACGTCGATGCGCTCGATCTGCTGCCGCTCGACGAGGAGACCACGGGGCTGCACGGCGCGACGATCGAGCTCGACGCGCTGCAGGACCTCGAGCGCCCGGCCAACGACGACCGCGCGGTGGACCTCGATCAGGATCCGGTGCTGGACACGATCGCGCTGCCGCCCACGGCGATGGCGCCGCTGCTGCTCGACGTGACGCCGCAGACGCTGCGCATCGAGACGGTGGCCGGCTACACCGAGGTGATCATCGAGCGCAACGCAGCGATCCCGGTCGAGCAGAGCCGCATCTTCATCACCAGCCAGGACTTCCAGGACAGCGTGCGCGCGCGCGTGTGCCAGGGCGAGTCGCGCAAGCTGGTCGAGAACCAGGAGCTCGGCGCGGTGGAGCTGACGCAGCTCAACCGCACGCCGCGCGGCAAGACCAAGATCGAGGTGACGTTCGTGATGGACGCGGACGGCACGCTGCAGGTGCGCGCCAAGGACATCGCGACCGGCGCCGAGCAGAGCATCCGGATCGATCTCGTGGGGGCCGTGCAGCCGGACGAGATCGCGCGCATGCAGCAGCGCCAGCAAGCGCTGGTGGGCTGAGATGGGGCAAGCCCAAGACCCGCTGGAGCAGCTCGATTACTACTCGCTGCTGCAGGTGGACCAGGACGCGACGCCCGACGCGGTGCGGCGCGCGTTCCACGAGTTCGCGGCCCGCTATCACCCGGACAAGTTCCTGCGCTCGGGCGCCGAGAAGGTGCACGTGGAGCGTGCGGCGCAGATCTATCGCCGCGGCGCCGAGGCCTACAAGGTGCTGACCGACCAGCGCCGCCGGAGGGCCTACGACGCGCAGCTGGCCCAGGGAAAGGTGCGCTACGACGCCAACGAGGAGCCGCCTGCGCCGGCCGCCACCGGGGCCTGGCCGATCCGCGTGAAGAACCCGATGGCCCGCCCGTTCGCGACCAAGGCCGAGCAGGCCTTCAAGGCGCGCGACTGGGGCAACGCCAAGGTGAACCTCAAGATGGCGCTGTCCAAGGACACCGGGAACGTGCAGATCACCGCGCTGCTCGCCGAGGTCGAGCAGAAGATGTCAATCCCGCCCCAAACCTAGTCTCTCTTCCCGTGCCCCTGCCCCTGCCCCTGCCTGTGCCCTGCCCGCTCGGGGCTCGGCTCGCTGCAGAAGATCGGGCAGGGGCAGGGGCAGGGGCAAGGGCAAGGGAAGAGCGCGTGCTATCGTCGGCGCCGAGATGTCACGGACCGCCACAGTCGAGCGCAAGACCTCGGAAACGCAGATCCGCATCGAGCTGGACCTCGATGGCAGCGGCAAGTACCGCATCGAGACCCCGTTGCCGTTCCTCAGCCACATGGTCGAGCAGCTCTCGCGCCACGGCCTGTTCGACCTCGTGGTGGACGCCAAGGGGGACGTCGAGATCGACGGCCACCACACCACGGAAGACCTCGGCATCGCGCTCGGCAAGGCGTTCGCGGACGCGCTCGGCGACAAGCGCGGCATCCGCCGCTACGGCGCGGCCACGCTGCCCATGGACGAGGCGCTGGTCACCTGCGCGCTCGACCTCTCGGGCCGGCCGTTCTTCGTCTGGCGCGTGCCGATCCCCAAGGCGAAGCTCGGCAACTTCGACACCGAGCTAGCGGAGATCTTCTTCGAGGGCTTCGCGCGCGGCCTCTCGTGCAACCTGCACGTGAAGCTGCACGAGGGCGACAACCTCCACCACATCCTCGAGATCTCGTTCAAGGCGCTGGCGCGTGCGCTGCGCGAGGCCACCGAGCGCGACCCCCGCG
>DASUME010000263.1:0-15946 GCA_036277895.1 Polyangiales bacterium | reverse complement strand
CACGGAGCTGGCGCGCGTGCTCCAGGTGCGCGTGAAGTCGATGCTCAAGGACTATCAGGCGGCGACGCAGGGTGGACCGGACAACGCGACCTCGAGCGAGCAATACATCGAGGACACCTCCAAGCAGATCACGGACGTGACGCTCTCGGGCTCGAAGCTGGAGCAGACGTTCGTGTCGGAGACGGGCACGTTCTGGGCGCTGGTGGTGCTCGACGTGGAGGCGTTCAAGGACTCGCTGCAGAAGGTCAACGACCTGAACGAGCAGGTGCGCGCGGCGATCATCGAGCGCGCGGAGCGCTCGTTCCAGCAGCTCGATCAGGCGACGGCGCCCTGATCAGAGCGTACCCGGAGGCAGCACGGACTGAAGGTCCGCGCGCGGCACGCTGAGGCGCGACCAGACACGCAGGATTCGCTGCTCGCCGCGCTGTACGCGCTCCCAGGCATGCTGGGTGATGCCGCCGCGCCGCAGCGTGCCGTGCACCGTCTCGACGGTGTGCTCGTAGGCATCGCGGCGCGCGGGGTCGGTGCTGTCGACGCTGACCATCACGTCCTCGACCCGCACGCGCACGTACTTGAGCAGCTCGGAGCGCGCGATCGCGTCTGCTCCGGCGTAGCTGGCTTGCATGCGCGAGCCGTCCGGCACCTCGATCACGCCCCAGGCGCTGAGGGTGGAGGCGGTGAGCTGCACCTTCTTGTCTTCGAGGCTGACGCCGGCTAGCTCGCCGCCGCGCTCGAGCACGCGCTCGCCGCGGAGCGTGCCCGCGTGATGACACGCCGTCGCCAGGAACAAGACCAGGAGGATGTGCTTCATGCTCGGCTCGAAATTGACATGCTAGCCGACGATCGGAAGATAGCGGCCATGATCTCCTCGCCGCTCGTGCGTGCGGCTCTCTGTGTGTTGCTGATAGGCTGCGCGGGCGCGCGTGCGCCCGGGACGGCAGCTGGCCCGGTTTCAGCAGAGGCACCTTCCTGGGCTCGTGTCGGCGACGAGAAGACCGGCGACGGAACGCTGTTCGTCTGTGAAGGCGAGGGTGCAGACGAGCAGCAGGCCACCGACGCGGCGCGCGCGATCTGCAGCGGCAAGATCTGCGAGCTGTGCGGCGTGGAGGTCAAGTCCAGCATCGAGACGCACGAGACGCTCGACAAGGTGGAGGTGGAGCGCAAGGTGGTCGAGACCTGCCGGCGCGTGCGCAAGGGCGACGAGGAGATCCGCTATCGGCAGGCGGGCTGTGGACCGAAGGGATGCCAGGCCTGGCTGCAGGTCTTCTTCAGCGCCGAGTCCGAGGCGCGCGAGTGTCGTGCCTACGCGGACGGCAACTTCGCGGACTCCGGGCAGTGCGAAGAGCTGATCGAGCAGTTTCGTCGCACGCCGGATCGCACGGCGCAGTCGTTTCACGTGCGCGCGGAGCTGCTCAGCCGCGCGATCATCGCCTGTGCCGAGATCGACGTGCGGCCGACGCCGAAGCTGACCGCGCTGGACGAGATCTTGTGGCAGGGCGTGGTCAGCCCACGCGCCGAGCTGCGACCGCGCCGGCCGATCGACAAGGCGCAGCCGATCAGCCAGCGCCTGCAGCTGATGGCGGAGAACGCGAGCGATGCCTGGAAGACCGAGTACGCCGAGCACGCGTACAAGGCGATCGACCGCCAGCCGCTGCTGGAGAGCAAGGTGTTCGTCGACCGCGTCGCGCGGATCCGCGACGCGATGATCGCGTACGAGTCGATCATGACCGCGATGGAGGCGGTCGTGGACACCGAGCACAACCCGGACGCCGTGCATGACAACGCGCTGGTCGCCGCGCTGCGCGGGCTGAAGCCGGTTGCGGGAGGCTGGACGCCCGACCGTGTGCTGGCGTGGGTGGCCGACGAGCTCAGCCGAAACCGCGCCACGCTCAGGCTCCCCGGCATCAAGGCCTACCTGATGGAGAAGTACGCCGCGTCTGCAGACGTGGGCCAGACGCTGATGCGCGCGATCACGAGCGACGAGCGCGCGAGCGACGACGAGTGGAAGTACGTGCTGGGCACGATGCACGCATGCTTCACCTGCGCCACGACGCTGATCGATCTGCCCGAGCACGGCGGTGACGCGAAGCGCCTGGCGCGCCTGGTCGAGCTCTCGCGCACCGCCAGCACGGACTCGCACGTCAAGGCACTGCAGGGCGTGTATCCCGAGCTGTTGCTGCGCGCGGAGCCGTCGTTCGACGCGGCGCTCGCGGCGCGCATCTTCAGCTACGAATGGTTCGAGCAGTGGCTGCGCAAGCTGCCGGCGCTGGGGGACGACGTGGTCGCGCACACGCTGCACCAGTCGTGGACCAGCAGCTCGTACGACTGGCGCTGGACCGTCTCGCCGGCGCAGCACAAGGCCTTCGCCGCGCGCGCGTGGCAGCTGCTGCAAGCGAAGAGCCTGCGCTGCGACGACTGGGACAAGGAGCTGAGCTTGCTCGAGGTACACGGGGTGGACACGCGTGCGCTCGAGTCGACGCTCTGCCGCTGCGCGAGCGAGTCCAAGAGCAACGGCATGCGCGACCTGACGGAGCTGTACCAGCGCTTGGTGGCCTGGGGTGCGAGCTGCGCAAGGAAGGAGGGCTGAGGATGAGTCTGCTCTGGCTGCTCACCGCGCTGCTCGGCGGCGATCCATGCAGTCCCTTCGTCGAGCCGCCGAAGGTGGCCGTGGACGCGCGCAGCATGGAGATCTCGATCTCGCGCACCTTCGGCATCCCCTGGACCGTGTGCGCGCAGGAGAAGGGCGGCAAGGCGCCCGTGCTGCGCGTCACGGCGAAGGACGGGGCCGGCAACCACGTGCTGCTCGAGAAGCCGGTCGAGCTCGGCGAGTCGCTGCGCGATGCCACCCGCAGCTTCTCGGCGACCGCCTCCGGCTGCGACGGCACGGTGCCCAACCGCCGCGATGCGAACGCGCTGCTGCAAGGGCCGGTGGGCAGCCGGCACTGGTACAACCGGCGCTCGATCGAGATCGAGCTGAGCGCGGAAGGGCCGTTTTCCCCGCTCGCCTTCAAGACGCAGACCGAGGTCTTCTGCAGAGCCTGCGACGACGGCGACACCGCCTCGATCTCTTACTATCAGAACGACTTCGACAAGAACACCGTCAGGCTGGTGGTCAGCCTCGACAAGGCGCGCTTCGAGTGCGCCAAGGGCGGAGGGCGCATGACGCTGCGCCGCTTCTGGGCCGAGCCAGACGCGGAGCCTTGGGCGCCGCTACGACCCTACGAGGTGACCGACAACCTCCAGGACCGGCTGAAGCCGAACGGGGAGTCGATGATGTACGAGCTGATCGAGCCCGCGGCACGCTTCTGCAAGGCCGGCAAGAGCCAGCTGTTCGAGCTGATCGGCATCGACGAGTACGCGACGATCATGCGCCACCACTACGGGCCCAGCGACGCCATCCATCGCAGCGGCATCGAGTTCCTGCGCTGCAAGGAGTGAGGCTCGGCGCCCGCGCTACGAGCGCCACTGTGCGCGGTCAGGTGACGTCCGCGTAGCGCAGGTTCTTCTGCGTCCAGGCGGCTTCCTGGGCGCGCAGGGCGAACGTCACGGCGGCGGGGTCGGCCTCGTCCATCAGCACCTCCCACTCGCGCGGGTCCGGTGCGTCGACGATGCGCGCGCCGAGCTGCTCCTCGCCGAGCTCGCTCGCGCTGGCCGCGGCCTCACGCGCGCTCTGGTCGCGAAACACCGGCACCAGCTCGCGCACGGCCTCGACCCAGGCGCGCGGGAACTCGACCGAGCGCGGCAGCACGACGACCAGGCGCCGCTGCAGATCCTCGCCGCGAAGCGCCAGTACGCGCGAGGCATACGACGGCGTGGCGGCGTCGAGCCGCGCGCGCAGCATGTCGATCAGGTCGAGCGGGAAGGGCTGCGAGGGCTGCAGCACCACGTCGATCGTCGCGTACGGATCGCGCGCCAGCTGCGCATCGAGCACCTGCAGGGCGCGCTCGCGCTGCGCGAACAGGTCACGCCCTCGCAGCCACAGCGCGACGTGCTGCGCGCCGGCCACGGCGGCCGGGAGATCCCGATCGAGATCGACGTGGAGCACGTCCTTCGGGTCGCTCGCTTCGTGCACGAGGTGTGGCCGCGGCAGCTCGTCGAGCCGCCGGCCCAGCCGGTCTTCGGCCTCGTACAGCGAGCGGCGCAGCGCATCGCTGTCGAAGCCCTCCGTGCGCAGCACCCGATACGGCGGCGCCGGCAGGTACTCGACGCCGTCCGCACGTGCGGTGGTGCGCATCGCGGTGCCCGGCAACAGCGAGAGCACGAACACCTGGGCGTGCTCGCCGAGGTCGTGCTCGAGCAGGAAGTCGATCCCGCGCGACACGTCGTCGGGCGTGTCGCCGGGCAGCCCGATGATCAGATCGACGAGCAGGTCGATGCCCTCGTCGCGCAGCATCTTGGCGGCGGCCGCGACCTTCTCGGGGCTGCCGCCGCGCTTGACGCGCTTGAGCGTCTCGCGGTTCACCGACTGCAGGCCCATCTCCAGCTTGGTGAAGCCGGCGCGCGCGAGCTTGCGGGCATGCTCGCGCGTGAGCCCCTCGGCGCGCACCTCGGCAAAGAACGAGGCGCCCAGGTTCGCCACGGCGAGCGCGTCGAGCAGCTGGTCGAACTCGGGGCGATGGTTGAACGTGGGATCGAGGAACACGATCTCGCGCGCGCCGCGCTCGGTCAGCGAGCGCACCAGCTGCGCGCTGCGCTCCACGTCGAGCACACGCAGCACGTTGCTGCTGCGTGGGTAGAAGCAGTACGTGCAGTGCGAGCGACAGCCGCGCACGGTCTCGATGTACGTCGAGCGCGCGGGCTCGACCGGCACCAGCGCATCGAGGTAGGGCGAGGGATAGTCGGAGATCGGAAAGCTCACGCTCGGCGCGGGGCCGAACGGGCCGAGCCCGAGCAAGCCCTTGCGCACGGCGACGCCGGGCAAGCCCGCGACGTCGCGCCCGTCGAGCAGGTGGCCCATCACGTGCGCAAAGGTGTCCTCGGCCTCGCCGGTGATCGCGATGTCGAAGCCGCTCTGCGTGAGCACGAACGGGTTGTCGCTGCTGACCTCGGGGCCGCCGATCAGGATGCGCGTGCGCGGCGAGCGCTTCCGGACCTCGCGCGCCAGGTGCAGGCTGCGCTCGACGTTCCACAGGTACAGCGACAGGCCCACGAATTCCGGCTCGTCGCGCGCGACGTAGTCCGCCAGCAGCGTGTCCCCGAGCGTGTCGGTGATCGCCGGGGGCACCACCTCGATCTCGAGCCCGCGCTCGCGCAGCCCGTGCACGCGCGCCGACACGCCGAGACAGCCGGCCGCGAGCGGCACATTGCCGGTCGCCGCCAGGGCCGCCGGCTGCGGGATGGGCAGCTGAACCAGGCGCAAGCGCTTCACGCGCGGGAAGGTAGCACGCGCGGAAACCATGCCGTGTCGCCGCGTGACGATGCGCGCAGGTCTGTGACTTCATCTCGACACCGGCACCGCCCGCCACGCGCAAAAGCGATGCTGCGCGCCGGGAGGTCGGAACATGCAGGGCAAGTGGAAGGGCTCGCAGCTCGAGCGCAGACGTTTCCTGAAATACACATGGGGCGCGGTGGGCGCGAGCATGGCGCTCTCGCTGCTGCCGGGCGAGCGCGCGCAGGCAAAGGGCCGCTTCGGCAAGAATCCGTTCACGCTCGGCGTCGCGTCGGGGGATCCGACGGCGACCGGCATCGTGCTCTGGACGCGGCTCGCGCCCGAGCCCACGAACCCGGCCGCGCTCGGGCGTTGGCCGATCCCGGTGCGCTGGCGCGTGGGCACCGATCCCAGCCTGCGCAAGGAGGTCGCGCGCGGCACCGCCATCGCGAGCGTGCAGCTCGCACACTCGGTGCACGTGGAGCTCGACGGGCTGAAGCCGCGTCGCGACTACTGGTACCAGTTCGATGCCGGCGGCGAGGAGAGCGCGATCGGTCACTTTCGGACCGCGGCCCACACGCACGACGCGGTCGAGCTGCTGAAGTTCGCGGCGGTCACCTGCCAGGACTGGCCGAGCGGCTTCTACACCGCGTACCGCGACATGCTGCAGCAGGACCTCGATCTCGTTTTGCACCTCGGCGACTACACGTATGAGTACGCGATCGGCGAGAACAACCGCGGTCCCGTGCCGCTCGGCTTCGAGCGCGAGTGCGTGGACCTCGAGACCTACCGGCTCCGCCACACCCTGCACAAGCTCGACCCGGATCTGCAGTCCGCGCATGCGAAGTTCGCGTTCGGAGCGATCTGGGACGATCACGAGGTGCAGAACGACTACTCCGGCCTCGCGCCCGAGTACGCCGAGCCCTCGCCCGCGTTCAGCGCGCGCCGGGCCGCCGCGTACCAGGCGTACTACGAGCACATGCCGGTCCGGCTCGCGCTCGCCGGCCGCCCGACGCCGAGCCTGCGCATCTACCGCACCTTCCGCTACGGCGGCCTGGTCGAGCTCAACCTGCTCGACGACCGTCAGTACCGCGATGACAACCCGTGCGGCGACGGCGAGGCGGTGCGCTGCCCGGAGGCGCTGCGCGACGACTACTCGATGCTGGGCGCGCCGCAGGAGCGCTGGCTGCACGACAACTTCTCGCGCTCGAAGGCGCGCTGGAACGTGGTGGCGCAGCAGCTGCTGCTGGCCGAGCTGGAGCACCAGCCCTACGGCGACGAGCTGTACTGGAACGATGCCTGGGACGGCTATCCGCAGGCGCGCAAGCGGCTGTTCGACAGCGTGCTCGCGACCGAGCTCCAGAACCCGGTGTTCTTGACCGGCGACTGGCACTCCACGTTCGTCAACGATCTGAAGCTCGACTTCAAGGATCCGAGGTCGCCGACGATCGCGACCGAGCTCGTAACGCCCGCGATCACCACCGGCGGCGACGGCACGCCGTATGGGCCCTACTACGGGCCGATGATCCCGTACAACCCGCACATCAAGTACTTCGAAGGCGACCGGCGCGGGTACTTCGCTGCGACCGTGACGCCCGCGCAGATCGAGCTCGAGCTGCGCTTCGTGAGCAGTGTGGAGCGTCAAGATGGCGTCGGCGCGCGCGAGGCCACGTTCGTGATCGAAGACGGCGTGCCCGGCGCCCAGCGCGCATAGCGTCACCGAGCTTCTGCGCTCGCGTCACGGGCGTGCGACACGCGAGCCTACCTTCGCAGCCCGGAGGTGACTCATGTGGAAATCCGTACTGCTCTGCGCGGCGCTCGCGTCGCTCCCCGTGACCGCGAACGCCGACGCGCTGGCACGCGCGCACGCGCACAACGACTATGAGCACGAGCGCCCGCTGTTCGACGCGCTCGAGCAAGGCTTCGCCAGCGTCGAGGCCGACATCTGGCTGGTCGACGGAGAGCTGCTGGTCGCGCACGACCTCGACCAGGTCGAGCCCGGCCGCACGCTGGAGTCGCTGTACCTGGAGCCGCTGCGCGATCTCGTGCGCGCGCAGCGCGGCGTGGTGCACCCGGGCTTCAAGCACAGCGTGCAGCTCCTGATCGACATCAAGTCCGAGGGTGAGGCGACCTACGCCGCGCTGCACAAGGTGCTCGCGCGCTATCCCGACCTCCTGACCGTGTTCACCGCCTGGGGCGTGCGCGAGGGGGCGGTCACCGCCGTCATCTCCGGCAACCGCCCGCGCGAGACGCTGCGCGCACAGTGGCTACGCTTCGCCGGCTACGACGGGCGCGCGGCGGACCTGGGCGTCGAGACGGACCCGGCCTTCGCGCCGCTGATCAGCGACAACTGGACCAACTTGTTTGGCGCCGAGCTGTCGGACGAGGAGCGGACCAAGCTGCACGACTTCGTGTCGCTCGCACACGCGAACGGCCAGCGCGTGCGCTTTTGGGCCACGCCCGAGGATCCGGCCACGCGCGAGGCCGTGTGGGCCGCGCTGATCGACGCCGGCGTCGACTACATCAACACCGACGACCTCGCGGGCCTGCACGCGTATCTGCGGGCCGAGGACCCCACCCCGCACGCGCCCGAGTTGGACTGGTTCGGGCGCTACTACGGGTTCGATCCGCGCTGAACGTTTGTCGCTCAGCCCGAGCAGGCACGCCAGCGTGCTTCGAGCGCGCCGCGCAGGTGCAGGGGCTGCACGAACTGGTAGCCGAACCCGCGCACCGTGCGCACGCTCTGCTGGCTATCGCCCGCCTCGCCGAGCGCCCGCCGCACGCCGATGATCGCGCGTGTGATCGAGGCCACGCCCACGCGCTCGTCCGGCCAGATCGCGCGGAACAGCTCGTCGGGCGTGACCACCCGCTCGCGCTCGGCGACCAGGTAGAGCAGCGTGCGCAGCACCTTGGGCTGCACGCGCTGGGCACGCCCGGCGCAGCGCAGCTCCAGGCGCGCCTCGTCGAGCTCGAAGTCGCCGAATGCGTAGCGCGCGCCCGCGTTCCGCACGGGCAGGCTCACGAACGGGTGGGTGGGGAAGCAAGTGGCTAGCTGCATGGGGGCCTCGTCCTTGCGCGCTCCGATCGGCGCGCACGTTCCCACACGGCGGCCGACGCCCGATCGTCAGCCGAAAAGTTTGGCCGGCGGTCGATTGGGGTCGGACGTGATAGCGTCCGTGGGTGACGGCAGAGTGCGCAGGGTACCGGCTCGGCGTGGTGTTGGGCCGCGGAGGCAGTGGCACCGTGTATGCGGCCGAGCAGGGGTCGAGGCGGGCCGCGGTCAAGTTGCTTCATCCGGAGCACGCCGCGAGCCGGCCCGCGGTCAGGCGCTTCCTGCACGAGGCGCGCGCGGCTGCCGCGATCGTGGACCCCGGCATCGTCGAGGTGTACGACGCCGGCTTCGACGAGCACGGGCGCGCGTTCATCGCCATGGAGCTGCTGGAGGGCGAGAGCCTGGCCGCCAGCATCGCGCGTCCGCCCGGTGTGGCGCTGTCCACGTTGCGCCAGGTGGGCTGCGCGATCGCGGGCACGGTGGGCGCCGCCCATGGGCGCAACATCGTGCATCGCGACCTCAAGCCCGAGAACGTGTTCCTCGCGCATGGAGGGGTGAAGGTGCTCGACTTCGGCATGGCCAAGCTCGATCCGGAGCAGGGACCGTACTCGTTCGTGACCGACCGTGGCACGCTGGTGGGAACCCCCGCGTACATGTCGCCCGAGCAGTGTCGCGGCGGCGAGGTCGATGCGCGCAGCGACGTCTACGCGCTCGGCTGCATCCTGTACGAGATGGCCTGCGGGCGGCCGCCGTTCGTCGAGGGTGGGCTCGGCATGGTGCTCGGCGCGCACGTCTACCAGCCGCCGCGGCCGCCGTCGGACTTCGCCGAGCTGCCGTCCGCGCTGGAGCAGCTGCTGCTGCGCTCGCTCGAGAAGGATCCCGCGCGCCGTCCTCCATCGATGCACGCGCTCGCGAGCGCGCTGGCGAGCGCATCGTGACCGAGCCCGAGACGCTCTCGGATCTGGTGGCCGATCCGCTCGTGATGGGGGTGATCCACGGCGACCGCGCGGCCTGGTTCCAGCTCACGCTCTGGATCGAGCGCTGGGTGGAGCAGCATGCGCCGCGGCACTGGCGCATGCGCCGCGCGCGCCTACACGGGTCCCGCGACGACATACGCGACGTCTTCCTGGCCACGCTGGAGCGGCTCGACCGCGATGAGTTTACGTCGCTGCGCCGCTACGCGGCCCAGAAGCGCGAGGCGTTGCCGACGCTGCGTGCCGAGCGGGACGCGGTCAGCTTCGTGGCCTGGCTCGGTACCGAGGTGGACTTCGCGATCCGCGAGCACGTGCGACAGCGCTACGGCCGCGTCTCGAGCCAGCCCGGCGACGAGCCGTGGACCTTTCGCGCGCCGAGCAAGCGCAGCCTGCACTCGTGGGCTGCGCGCCCGAGCGAGACGCCGCCGGGCGTGAGCGCGGGCATGACGCAGCTGCTGACCGCACGCTCGATCCTCGACTACGCGCGTGAGGTGTTCGCGGCGCGCGAGCTCGCGCTGCTGCAGCGCTACCTGGAGCAGGCCACGTTCGAGGAGCTGGCCGAGGAGTTCACGCTCGCGAGTCCCGAGCTCGCGCGCGCGGAGATCCGCAAGCTCAAGGAGCGGCTGCGCGCGCGCTTTCGTCAGTAGTGGGTGGTCCAGCCCGCCGTCAGGCCCGCGCGCTCGGGCTGCAGCACGAACGCCGAGCGACGGTCATCACGGTGCGCGACCCAGCTGCCGAGGGCCCACAGCGCGGCGCCTCCGAACGCCGCCAGCCCCACGCCGAGCGAGCCGTCCGCGGCGCGGGCCACGCGCTTGACCTCGTCGAGCTGGCGATCCGAGCAGGTCGGTGCGCAACCCAGCCCGTTCAGATCGTTGACCGTCTTCGTGCGCAGGGCTGCGAACGTGACCACACCCGCGACGCCCGCGCCGGCCAGCACCCAGCTCGCGATCGGAACGCGGTAGGCCCGCGGTGGCGGCGGAGGCGGCTCGGGGGGCGGCGCGGGACGCGCGGGCAGCGCGAGCACGACGATGCGTGCGTACTCGCGCTCTGCGATGCCGAACTTCCGCTCGACACGCACGCCCTTCGACTCCGCGCGCACGACGTGCAAGCCCGGCTCCAGCTGCACGGGCTGTCCGTCGAGCGGCGTGCGCGCACCGTCGATGGTCGCGAGCACGTCCGCGGGCTGTGTGCCTTCGGCGTCGTGCACGCGCAGCACCACGCTGGGAATGCGCGGCTCCAGCTCGGCGAGCCAGCGCTGGCAGCTGTCGCGCACCACCGCCGGGCAGCTCTCTCGTGTACAGGCGCGCAGCTTCGTGCGCGCGGCGAGCAGCTTGCCGTCGTCGCGATCGGTCTGGCCCTGGGTGGAGGCCGCGACGCAGGCGAGCGTCTCCTCGCTGGGCGCCGCATGCGCCGCGCTGACGAACAGTAAGATCAGACAAAAGGGAAGGGTCCTGGACACGCGCGCTCCGGGCTACATGCACTCGGCTTTGAACAACGTGCGGCCCGCACCATCGAGCGTGTACGGAGGGTCGCAGCTCGACGCGGGCGCAGGGGCCGCGCGCCGTGGTCTCTCGCGTGTGCGCTTGGCCGGCGCCGCTGGCGGGGCCTCGACGACGGCGGGCTCCACGACCGGCAGCGGCGTGGGCGTTTCTTCGACTACCGGCGCGTGCAGCAGCGTGGGCAGCGCGGGCACGGTGCGCTTGGCCTCTGCGCGCACCGGTGTGGTGTGCGGCGCGCCGCGCGCGATCAGCCAGCCTGCCAGGCCGAGCGCACCCGCGGCCGCGAGCAGGCCGAGCTGGGTGCGCCGGCGCTTGATCGGCGGCACGGTCGCCGGCGTGTCGACGTCGTGGGCGCGTTCGATCGCGCTCACCAGCTTCGCGCGCTCGGCGAGCATCTCGCCGGAAACTTCGTTCACCCAGCGTGCGATCCGCGCCGGCCGCGCGACCGGCAGCGCGCTCTCCAGCGCGAGCGCCATGTCTTCGGCGGTGCTGAAGCGACGCAGCGGATCGCGCTCCAGCCCACGCTGCACGATCGCGTTCAGCGCCGGCGGCAGGCCCATACGCCGCGTGCTCGGCGCGGGGATCGGCGCCGACAGCAGCTTGAACACGTTCTCGGCCTGGTTGCGGCCGAGGAACAGGCGGTCGCCGGTGAGCAGCTCCCAGAGCACGATCGAGGCGGCGAACACGTCCGTGGCGCGGGTGACGCGCTTGCCCTCGATCTGCTCGGGCGCCATGTACGTGAGCTTGCCCTTGATCACGTTGTCGCGTGTGGTCTGTGCGCGGCCCGCGGCCTTCGCGATCCCGAAGTCGACGATGCGGGCGACGCCATCGGCGCCGATCAGGATGTTCTGCGGCGACACGTCGCGATGCACGATCTCCAGCGGCTCGCCGCGTTCGCTCTTGGCCTCGTGGGCCGCGTGCAGGCCGTGCAGCGAGTCGGCCACGATCGCACACGCGATCTCGAGCGGGATCGCCTGGCCCTTGCTGGCGCACAGGCGCGCGAGCTTCACCAGCGACTCGCCGTGCACGTACTCCATCACCAACAACAGCTCGCTGTCCGTGCGCACCACGTCGAGCGTGGACACTACGTTGTGGTGCCGGATGCGTGCGGCCAGGCGCGCCTCGTCGACCAGCATCAGCGCGAACTCCTGGTCCGCGAGCAGGTTCGGCAACAGGCGCTTGACCGCGACGGTGCGGCGAAAGCCGTGCGCGCCGTCGAGCCGCGCAAGGTGCACCGTGGCCATGCCGCCCTGCGCGAACGAGTCGTACACCACGTAGCGGTCGACGGTGGATGACGCGCGCAACACCGGGCGCGAGGTGGTGCGCGCGACCGGCATCAGAGCGGCTCCACGCGCACGACGAAGTTGTCGAAGCGCACGCGCCAGCTCTGGTTCGGGTTGGCGGCGTCGACCGTGTAGCTATCGAGCCCGGGGACGCCGAGCTCCACGAAGGGCGTGTTGCTCAGCAGCGCGTGGGTCAAGGTGCCTGCGAACACCTCCGTGGTGTCGAGCCAGAGCGAGGCGCTGTTGCCGGTACCGCTCGGCGTATTCACGTCGAGCTGATAGCGAAGGTGCACCCAGCGGTTGATCGCTGGCTCCGGAGCCTCGCTGGAGCCGTCCGCGGACGCCAGGTCCGTGCTCAGGTATTCGGTGAAGTAAGAGACCGCGTTGGCGCCCGTCGAGACGACGTCCAGCACATGCGCGCTGACCTCTCCGTTGGCGTCGACGAACCCGAAGCGGAACACCGTGATGCCACGCCCGAGCACGGAGTCGATCTGCTCGAGCCTCAGGTCGACGTCGACGCGGATCCGCGAGGGGCCCGCGAGCGGCTCGAGCGTGCGACCGACGAAGGCGGCGCAGTCGAGGCACGCGTCCGTGACGTTGGCGTTGATCACGGCCAGCAGCGAGCCCTTGCCGGACAGCGCGCTGGACTCGTCGATGTCGACGACCCCCGCGGAGGGCGGGTTTACGACGTGAAAATCCCAGCGGGAGAGCAGGCCCACCTGCTCGAACTCGTCACAAAACGCCGGCTCCGGCTGCAGCGACTTGCAGGAGAAGGGCGTGACCGCGCTGCCCGCATCCTGGCGGGAGGCCGCGTCTGCGGTCGCAGCGTCGCGTTTGACCTGCTCCGAAGGGGCGAGGCCCGGGCCGGCCTCTTGGCCCCCATCACGCATGGGGAACCGCCCGCTCACGGCGGCATCCACGCCCCCGTCTCTGGCGAGATTACCCGCGGAAACCGCGTCGAAGTCGAGCTTGGTCGCGCAGGCAGCGAGCGTGATCGCCACGCTTACGATCGCCAGTCGAGCAGGTCCACGAGGGGCCATGCGCGGACACTATCACGCGTCGCCGACAGGGGCCGGTCCGGTCAACGCGATCGCGCGTCCTCGCGCTCCTGCAGCGCGCGCCACAGGATCTTTCCGGAGGCGGTCTTGGGCAGCTCGTCGACGAACTCGATACTGCGCGGGACCTTGTAGGCGGCCATCTGGCCGCGCGCCCAGTCGATCAGCTCGGCCTCGCCCAGCGACGACGAGGGCTCGCGCACCACGATCGCCTTCACGGTCTCGCCACGGCGCGCATCGCGTTGCGCGATCACGGCCGCCTCCTTGATCCCGGGGTGCGCGTACAGCTGCGCCTCCACCTCGGCCGGCCAGACCTTGAAGCCCGCAGCGTTGATCATGCGCTTGATGCGATCGACCAGGAAGAAGTAGCCGTCCTCGTCGGTGCGCCCGAGGTCGCCGGTGCGGAAGAAGCGCTTGCCATCGAGCTGCACGAAGCTGGCGGCGTTGGCATCCGGGCGGTTCCAGTAGCCCTCGAACACCTGCGGGCCGTGGCTGATGATCTCGCCGACCTCCCCGGGCGGCAGCTCCTGCAGCGTCTCCGGGTCGACCACCCGCGAGTCGACGCCGAAGATCGGGATGCCGAGGCACTGCTTCTTCGGGTTTTGCTGCGGGTTGATGTGCGTCGCGGCCGCGGTCTCGGACAGGCCGTAGCCCTCCACGTAGGTCAGGTTACAGAGCTGCTCCAGCTTCTTCGCGATCGCCTCCGGCATCGCGGCGCCACCACCTCCCATCGAGCGCAGGCTCGACAGGTCGTACTGCTCGAGCTTCGGGCTGCTGAGCAAGTCGACCACCATCGTCGGCACGGAGGTCCAGCCGGTGACGCGGAAGCGCTGGATCAACGCGGCGGCCACGTCGCGATCCCAGCGCGGCAGCACGACCATGGTCGCCCCCGCGTAGATCGGCCCGTTCATGCCGTTCTGCATGCCGGTGACGTGGAACAACGGCAGCACGGTCAGGATGGTCTCGTCCGCGTACGAGCGATGCCACTGCGAGCTGCTGATCGCGGTGTGCATCACGGAGCGGTGCGTGTGCACGCAGCCCTTGGGCTGGCCGGTGGTGCCGGACGTGTACGGCATCACGCAGCGGTCCTCCGGGCCGGCGAGGTGCGGTCCAGGCTCGATGCCGCGCGCGATCGCGTCGCTCATGCCGACTGCGCTCGCGAACGAGCGGCGTGGCTCGCGCACGAAGTCCGGGATCGCGAGCTCGCTCGGTGTGGTCAGTGCATCGCTGTAGGTGGCGACGACGGCCTCGACGCGATCCAGCAGCGGCTCGACGTGCGCGAACAACGTCTGCGCTCCGATCAGCACGCGCGCGCCGCTGTCTTCGAGCACGTAGGCGAGCTCCGCGCTCACGCACATCGGGTTGACCGGCACGACCATCGCGTCCGCGCGCAGCACGGCGTAGTACGCCAGCATGAACTGCGGGCTGTTGTGCATGTACAGCGCCACGCGGTCGCCGCGCTGCACGCCGCACTCGCGCTGCAGGTAGCCGGCGAGCCGCTCGGCCTGCTGGCGGAAGTCCGCGTAGGTGATCACGCTGTCGTAGAAGACCGTGCACGCCTTCTGCGGATAGCGCGTGGCCGCGACTTCCAGGTTGTACCAGAGCGAGGTCGCAGGCAGCGTGATCGCGCGCGGTACCTTGGGTGGCCAGAATGCGAAATGGCGTTCACTCATGAAGAAAGCCGCCTCCCACGAAGAAGAAGGTCGCACTCTAGATCACGCTCGCCCGAAACGGATCCGGGAAGATCGAGCTACGGCGGCCCGAGCGCGTCGATCGCGTGGTCGGGCTTGCGCACGCGCAGCATGATCTCACCGGTCGGCGTACCGAGCGAGGTGCGCGCGGGCAAGTGCGCCAACACGCGCGCACGCGCTCGCAACGTGCGCTCGATCGCCCGCTGAAACGGCGCGGGCGCCGCGGGAAAGCCGAACGACGTGCGCACCGGCGGATCGAGCAGCGCGTAGACGGCGTTGCGCACCAGTGGCGCGAGCGGGCGCGGGAACCAGCGCACGAGGATCTCGCGCGTCGCCTCGCCCACGCGTGCGCTCGCTTCGTTGAATGCGAAGTGCGCGCGCTCGTAGGCGTCGCCGAACGCGAGCATGCGTTGCCAGCTGTCCGGGATGTCGCGGATGCCCATGTGCGTGCCCAGTGCGCGGTAGTAGTTGTGCGCGCCGATGCGCTCGGCCTCCAGCAGCGGCCGCCAGCCGAAGCGCTCCAGCCAGCGCATCGGCACGCTCACGAAGGTACTCAACACGTAGAGCATGTCCTCGTTGCTGATCGCGAACCGACCGTGGAGCTGGTTGATGCGCCGGAGCGACCTCAGGCCGTCCGCCTGGAACCCGTGCTCCAGCACGTGCGCCAGCAGCAGGCTGGTGTCCTCGTAGCGGAGCTGCCCGCGCCGGCTGAACTCACCGGTCTGGTCGAGCAAGCCGCCGATGCTGGGAACGCAGTAGGTCCGGAACAGCGCCAGCTCCAGGGCGCGGGTGGTGTCCCAGGGGAAATCTCCCAGGGCGTGCAGGCGGTAGATTTCGAGGAAGTCGCGCTCCGGGTTCAGCTCTGCGATGCGCACCGACACGCTCCCCGCACGCCGCAGCTCGCGCTGTACTTCTGCCAACGTTCGCTCGCTCGTCATGGTCGGTTTGTACCTCCGGAAGGAGAGGGAGGTGCTAATTGCGCTCCATGCTGCAAGCGTATCGCCAACACGTCGCCGAGCGCGCC
>DASUME010000262.1:0-4054 GCA_036277895.1 Polyangiales bacterium | reverse complement strand
TCGCCCGCGGGCCCTGCGTCTGGGCGTTCGCCGCGTTTCAGCACCAGCTCGAGCGCGCCACCGGTCACGACTACAGCCCGTTGCTGCTGATCCCGATCGCGTCGAGCGCGGGCGTCGCATCGGGCCTCGGCTACAACTACGCGGCGAAGCTGCCGAAGCCCGCCTGAACCTGGGCTACACTCGGCCACGTGTGGCTCACGTACTCGTTCCTGGTGGCGTGGATCGGCGGCGGGCTCGTGCTGCTGGCCATGTTGGCGCTGCGCACGGAGCGCCGGCCGTACCCCGTTGCACTCGCGGCGCTCGGCTACGGCGTGACTGGCTTCCTGGGCACCGGCTTCGGTGTCACGCCACGCCTGACGCTCGTGCTCGGTGCCCTCGGTGCGGCGGCGTTGGGCGCGGCGCTCGGCTACGGCCTCTCGCGCCTGTTCCGCCCAGCGCCCGGTCTGCCGCTCGATGTGCGCACTTGAGGCGTCGCATTTTGCCTCAGGCGGTGCGCCTTTCCACCTCAGCGTGCGGGCGGCCGCCATAAACCTGACGGATCATGCGCGATGCTGCGCTGGCGCACTTGCTGCTTAGGCGCGAGACAAATGCGCCTCTTCAGCTGCCAGTCGTGCGGTAACACCGTGTTCTTCGAGAACGTGCGCTGCACCCAGTGCAACCACGCTCTCGCCTTCCTCCCCGACGAACGTCGCGTCGCGGCCATCGAGCCCGTCGAGGGCCAGCCGAACCTCTACACCGCGCTCGTCAAGGGCAAGAAGAACAAGGCGGGCACGCAGCAGTATCGGCTGTGCCAGAACAGCATCGAGCATGGCGTCTGCAACTGGGCAGTACGCGCCGAGGATGCGAGCCCGTTCTGCGAGGCGTGCCGCCTCAACGACGTCATCCCCGACCTGACGCAGCCGAAGAACCTCGACTCCTGGCACTCGCTGGAGCTCGGCAAGCGCCGGCTGTTCTACACGCTGACCGAGCTCGGCTTGCCGATCGAGTCGCGCGAGCAGCGCCCGAACGGCATCCAGTTCTCGTTCATGGCCGACACCGACGGCGCGAAGGTGTTCACCGGCCACAACGAAGGCCTGGTCACGATCAACATCAGCGAGGCGGACGACCCCTTCCGCGAGAAGCTGCGCAAGCAGCTCGGTGAGGGCTACCGCACCGTGCTCGGCCACTTCCGCCACGAGATCGGCCACTACTACTGGGACCGCCTGATCAAGGACTCCCCCTGGCTCAACGCGTACCGCATGCGCTTCGGCGACGAGACGCTCGACTACCAGGAAGCGGTCAACAACCACTACGCCAACCCGCCGCCCGCGGACTGGCCGCTGTACTACGTGAGCTCGTACGCCACGATGCACCCATGGGAAGACTGGGCCGAGACCTGGGCGCACTACCTGCACATGGTCGACACGCTCGGCACCTCGCGCACCTGGGGCCTCGTGCTCAAGCCGCGCACGGCCGACGGCAACAGCGATGAAGGCGTGAACGCGCGCAGGGTCGACTTCGACGACTTCGACGATCTGCTCAAGGGCTGGGTGCCGCTCACGGTCGCGCTCAACAGCCTCAACCGCAGCATGGGCCTGATCGATCCGTATCCGTTCGTGCTCAGCGAGACGGTGATCGACAAGCTGCGCTTCGTGCACGACGTGATCGAGCACAGCCTGGCGGACGAGCAGACGCTCACCAAGCTGGCGGCGAAGTGGGAACAGCGGCTGGCGACCAACACCAAGAGCGCGCAGCCGGAGGGCACCGCGGCCAAGGAAAACCAGGCCAACGCGCCCCAGCCCGAGCAGGCCGCTGCGCCGGCCGAGAACACCAAGGCCAAGCCGAACACCGCGCAGGCGCCGTCGCCATGATCGAGAACGGCGTGATGCTGCAGTACTTCCACTGGCACAACACGCCGGATGGAACGTTGTGGGTGGAGCTCGCCGAGCGCGCGCAGGAGCTCGCGAGCCGCGGCGTGACCGGGCTCTGGATCCCGCCGTCTTACAAGGGCGCAGACGGCGCGAACGACGTCGGCTACGGCGTGTACGATCTGTTCGACCTCGGCGAGTTCGAGCAGAAGGGCTCCACCCGCACCAAGTACGGCACCAAGGACGAGCTGTTGCGCGCGCTCAAGGCGCTGCGCGAGCGCAAGATCCGCGTCTACGCCGACATCGTGTTCAACCAGCGCTGCGGCGCCGACGAGACCGAAGAGGTCGAGGCGCACCGCGTCGACATGGACGACCGCCGCAAGGTCGAAGAGCAGACCGTCCGGATCAAGGCCTGGACCCGCTACCAGTTCAAGGGTCGCGGCGACACGTACTCGGACATGAAGTGGAGCGCCGCGCACTTCATCGCTTGCGATGCCGACGCCAACAACCCGGACGAGGACGCGATCTACCTGTTCAAGGACAAGACGTTCTCGGGCGACGTCAGCTTCGAGCAGGGCAACTTCGACTACCTGATGGGCTGCGACGTCGACGTCTATCACGAGCTGGTGCGCGAGGAGCTGTTCAAGTTCGGGCGCTGGTTCGTCGACACCACCGGCGTGGATGGCTTCCGACTCGACGCGCTCAAGCACATCCCGGCCACGTTCTTCAAGGACTGGCTCAATCACCTGCGCACGCACTTCGAGGGCCGCGAGATGTTCGCGGTCGGCGAGTACTGGACCGCGGACCTCGAGGAGCTCAAGGCCTACCTCGACAAGACCGAGGGCGTGATGCGGCTGTTCGACGTGCCGCTGCACTACAAGCTCGTCGCGGCCTCCAAGGGCGGCGAGAGCTACGACCTGAGCAAGATCTTCGAGGGCACGTTCGTCGCCGACAACCCGCTGATGGCGGTCACCTTCGTCGACAACCACGACACGCAGCCCGGCTCCTCGCTGGAGTCGTGGGTGGAGCCGTGGTTCAAGCCGCTCGCCTACGCGCTCACCATGCTGCGCAAGGACGGCTACCCCTGCCTGTTCTACGCCGACTACTACGGCTTCCCCGGCAACGAGCACCAGCCCGAGCTGAGCTCGCACAAGGTGCTGCTCGACGCGTTCCTCGAGGCGCGCGCCAAGTACAACTACGGCGACCAGCACGACCACTTCGATCACCCGAGCTGCATCGGCTGGCTGCGCACTGGCGACGAAGAGCACCCTGGCGCCATGGTGGTGCTGATGTCGAACGGCGAAGCGGGCTCGAAGCGCATCGAGACCACCAAGCCGAACGCCACCTTCAAGGACTGCACCGGCCACGACCCGGACGCGATCAGCACCGACGAAAACGGCGCAGCAGACTTCCGCTGTCCGGCCGGCTCGCTGTCAGTGTGGCTTCAGGCCTGAGGCCTTCTTGACCGCCCACTCGATCACGAGCGCCGGGGTGTTTTCCTTGTTCAGGCGCATGATCTGCTGGATGCCGGTGGGGCTGGTGACGTTGACCTCGGTCAGCACGCCGCCGATCACGTCGAGACCCACGAAGTAGAGCCCGTCCGCGCGCAGCGCCGGTGCCAGCTTGGCGATGATGCGCTTGTCGGCCTCGTCGACCTCGGCCTTCACGGCGCTGCCGCCCATGGCGAGGTTGCTCGCGATGTCGTCCGAGCGCGGCACGCGCAGCACGGCGCCGATCGGCTCGCCGTCGAGCAGCAGGATGCGCTTGTCGCCCTGCTTGTACTCGGGCAAGAAGCGCTGGACCATCGCCAGCTTCTTCCCAGCCTCGGTCACGGTGTCGATGATCGCGCGCACGTTCGGGTCGCCGTCGTTCAGCATCATCACGCCGCGGCCGCCCGCGCCGTCCACCGGCTTGATCACGGCCTTGCCGCCGAGCTGCTTGAGGTAGCTACGGATGCGCTCGCGGTGGCTGGTGACGATCGTCTCCGGCATCAGCTCCGGGAACTGGCACGCGTATAGCTTCTCGTTGGCGTCGCGCAGGCCGCGCGGATCGTTGACCACCAGCGTCTTGCCGCGCAGCCGCTCGAGCAGCAGCGTGGTCCACAGGTAGCTGGTGTCGAACGGCGGGTCGGTGCGCACCAGGACCGCGTCGATGTTCTCCAGGTTGACGTCCTCGCCGTTGGCCAGCGAGATGGGATCGACCGGATC
>DASUME010000261.1:0-2405 GCA_036277895.1 Polyangiales bacterium | reverse complement strand
GCCGTTCAGCGTCTTGGCGGCCTCGAGCGAGATGCTGACCTCGGAGCCGGTCGCCACGATCACGAGCTCGGGCTCGGCGGCGTCGAGCAGCACGTAGCCACCGCGGCGCGCCTTCTCCTCGATGCCCGGGCCCTCGAACGGCTCCAGGTTCTGGCGCGTGAGCGCGAGCGCCGTGGGGCCACCCGTGCGCAGCAGCGCGCCACGCCACGCGGCCACGGTCTCGCGTGCGTCGCCCGGACGCCACACCTGCAGGTTCGGGATCGTGCGCAGCGCCGCCACGTGCTCCACCGGCTGGTGCGTGGGGCCGTCTTCGCCGACGAAGATCGAGTCGTGCGTGAACACGTACGTGACCGGCAGATCCATCAGCGACGCGAGCCGGATCGACGGCCGCATGTAGTCGCTGAAGACCAGGAACGTGGCCACGTACGGGCGGATGCCGCCGTGCAGCACGAGGCCGTTCGCGATCGCGCCCATGCCGTGCTCGCGCACGCCGAACGCCAGGTTGCGGCCCGCGAAGTCGCCGTACGCGACCACCTTGCTGCCGCTGATCGTGGTGTTGTTGGAGCCGGCGAGATCGGCCGAGCCACCGATCAGCGACGGCACCTCCGCGGCCAGCGCGTTGATGATCTTGCCGCTCGCCTGGCGCGTGGCCATCGCCTTCTCCTTCGAGAAGTCGGGGAACAGCGCATCGAGGTTGGCCGGCAGCTTGCGCTCGACCATACGCTCCCAGAGCTCCTTGAGCTCCGGCTTGGCGAGCGCCGCGTCGAGCCGCTTCTGCCACGCCTCGTGCTCCTGCTTGCCGCGCGCGCGCACCGGCTTGAACGCCTCGTACGCGGTGTCGAGCAGCTTGAACGGCGTCAGCTCCCACTTCAGCCCCAGGCGCGTCGCATCGACGTCCGCGTCCGAGAGGTGGCCGTGCGCGGTGTTGGTGCCGACCTTGGGCGACGAGAAGCCGATCTGCGTCTTGGCGACGATCAGGTGCGGCTTCTCCTCGTTCGCGCCCGCGTTCTTGAGCGCCGTGCGGATCTGCTCGGGGTCGTGCCCGTCGATCTTCTGCACGTGCCAGCCGTAGGCCTCGAAGCGCTTGGCCGTGTCTTCCTTGAACGCGACGTCGGTCTTGCCGTCGATGGTGATCCCGTTGTCGTCGTAGATCACGATCAGCTTGCCGAGCCGGAGGTGGCCGGCGAGCGAGGCGGCCTCGCTGGCGACGCCCTCCATCATGTCGCCATCCGACGCGAGCGCGTAGGTGCGGTGGTTGACGACGCCCTCGCCGAAGCGCTCCGCGAGCAGGCGCTCGGCGAGCGCGAAGCCGACCGCATTTCCCACGCCCTGGCCGAGCGGACCGGTGGTGGTCTCGACGCCCGGCGTGTGGCCGACCTCGGGGTGGCCGGGGGTGTTGGAGCCCAGCTGGCGGAACTGGCCGATGTCCTCGAGCGAGACCTCGTAGCCGCTCAGGTGCAGCAAGCTGTACAGCAGCATCGAGCCGTGGCCGGCCGAGAGCACGAAGCGATCGCGGTCGAACCACTTGGGATCCGCGGGATCATGCTTCAAGAATTCCGAGAACAGCACGCTCCCGATCTCGGCGCAGCCGAGGGGGAGGCCCACGTGACCGATGCCGGCGGCGCGCACGGCATCGACGGTGAGGACGCGGATCGCGGTCGCGGCGGCTTGCAGAGCTTCAGGTGCAGTCGGCATTTGGGCGCCGAATTACGCGCAAGAACGCGCATAGTCAACAGGGCTGTCAGACGCCCGCGTCGACCCCGAGCAAGGCGTCCGCGCGCGCCTCCAGCGTGTGCCAGGCCTGCGCCCGCGCCAGGGCGTTCTCCAGCGCCAGCAGCGTGCCCGCGCCCGGGCGCAGCGCCCCGCTCACGAAGCTGTGGTGCCCCACGGTCGCAGCGAAGGCAGCGGCCGAGACGCCGAGCAAGATCGTGCGCCCCGCGGTGCTCACCTGCTCGCGCCGGGGGCAGTGCGAGAGCGTGGTCAGCTCCAGGCCCTCCTCGACGTCACTCGCGCGCGCGCCCTCGAAGCTCGGCGGAGCATCGAGCAGCGCCGCCTCGAACGCGCGCCCGATCGCGACCGCCTGCAGGAAGTGCTGTCGGTCGCGCGGCCACGGCACGTGCGCGTAGTCGAGCTTGAGCGCCACCTGATGGCGTGCACGGTAGGCCGGCGAGCCGAGCACTGCCAACACGTAGGCGATCAGCTCTTCGCTGTGCACGCGGCGCCCTACCCGCCGGCCCAGCTCTTCCGCCACGCGCGGCGCGAGGTTCTCCTCGCCGTCCGGACGATGTGACGGGAACATGCGGGTGCGGCACGACGAGCGCGTGGACAGGTAACATGCGTCCGCGAGCGCGCGCGCGGGCGCGAACAGGTTGAACGCCGCGCCGCCGCGATCCTTGCGCACCGCG
>DASUME010000260.1:0-2023 GCA_036277895.1 Polyangiales bacterium | reverse complement strand
GCCTTCTTCCCGTGCCCGTGCTCGTGCCCCTGTCCGTGCCCGTTCCCCTGCCCCTGCCCGTGCCCCTGCCCCTGCCCCTGCCCGTGCCCACTCTGTTCGGGCCTCTTCGGCCCGGCCTTTACTAAGCCCCCACGGTCCCTTAGCATCACACCCGGCACGTATGGTTGGGCGCATCACGGTCATCGGCCCCGAGGGGCAGAAGGAATGGGTCCTCCAGGCGCACAACAGCGTCGGACGGCACCCGAACAACACGGTGCAGGTCCTGGACCGGATCGTGTCCAAGGAGCACTGCCACATCGACCTGGTCAACGGTCGGTACTTGTTGCGGGACCTCGGGTCCTTGAACGGCACGTACGTGAATGGGGAGCGCGTGCACGAGCGCCCGCTCTTCACGGGTGACGAGATCACGATGGGCTCCACGCGCATCATCGTGAACGTCGACTACGGCCGGGAAGAGCCGCCCACCCCGGGCCGCATCTCGGCGCCCGTGCCGGAGCCCGCCGGTCTCACCCAGCCGGAGGTCTCGCGCCCCTCCCACGCCACGCCGATCGCGCCGCCGCCGGCCCCACCCGTGGCCCCGCGCCCGCCGGTCGTGCCCACGAACATCACCGCGCCGCAGCAGCCGGCGCCCGCGCGCGAGCTCTCCAAGGTCACGATCGCGCACGGCATCGTCGAGAGCCACATCCGGACCAAGCTCGCGCCGCTTAGCGATCAGAGCTTCCTGCCGGAGTCGCTGCTGCAAGACGTCGCGCAGCTCCGCCGCGACTACGAGAAGCTGCGCGTCTCCTACGACCTGTCGCGCGCCGTGGGCGTCGAGCTCGACATCGACGCGCTGCTCAACAAGATCATCGACCGCGCGTTCGATCTGCTGCCCGCCGACCGCGGCGTGGTGCTGCTCTACGACGACAAGCGCGAGCTCACGCCGCGCTCCGTGCGCACCAAGCGCAAGAGCGTCGGCGAAGAGAACGTCGTGCTCAGCACTACCATCATCAACGAGGTGCTGCGCGACAAGCTGGGTGTGCTGTCGAGCGACGCCTCGGTCGACGCGCGGTTCAGCGGCGCGCACTCGATCATCATGCAGGGCATTCGCTCCAGCATGGCGGTGCCGCTGCTGTACGGGACCGAGCTGCTCGGCATCATGGTGCTCGACTCGCAGATGGCAGCCAACGCCTTCCAGGAGAAGGACCTGCAGCTGTTCCAGAACGTCGCCAACCAGGCGGCGGTCGCGATCCAGAACTCGCTGTACGCCAAGAAGCTGCAGCAAGAGGCCCTCACGCGCGAGCGCTTCCAGCGCCTGCTGAGCCCGGCGATCGCCGAGCAGGTGATGAGCGGCAAGGTCGAGGTCGCCAAGGGCGGCCAGCTGCGCGAGACCACCGTGCTGTTCAGCGACATCCGCGGCTTCACCAGCCTCAGCGAGTCGCGCGACCCGCAAGAGGTCGTCGACATGCTCAACGAGTACTTCGAGCAGATGGTCGACGTGGTGTTCCGCTACGAGGGCACGCTCGACAAGCTCGCCGGCGACGAGATCATGGCGCTCTACGGCTCGCCGGTGCTCCATCCCGACGACCCGATCCGCGCCGTGCGCACCGCGCTCGACATGCTCGAGGTGCTGGAGCAGTGGAACAAGGAGCGGCAGGCGCTGGGCAAGGTGGCGGTTTCGATCGGCATCGGCATCAACTCGGGGCCAGTGGTCGCGGGCTACCTCGGCTCCAGCAAGGCGCTCGAGTACACCGTGATCGGCGACACGGTGAACGTGGGCTCACGCCTGTGCTCGAACGCCAAGCCGGGTCAGATCTTGGTGAGTGAAGCGACCGAAAAGCTGCTCGACGGCCTGTTCGAGCTGCACGAACAGCCGCCCATCCCCCTGAAGGGAAAGAGCAAGCCGCTGCGCATCTACGCCGTGATCGGCGAAAAGGGCGGCAGAGCGCTCGGCACGCCCTGATTGCCCGCGACCGCCCGGCCGTGCGAGCAAGCTCGCACGGCGTGAGCGTAGCGAACCTCGCGGTGGGGTGGGACCCAGCCG
>DASUME010000259.1:0-3069 GCA_036277895.1 Polyangiales bacterium | reverse complement strand
CGGCTCGGCGGCACGGTCAGCGAGACCGGGCAGCAGGCCGATCCCGAGCTGTTGTTCGAGGTGATGGAGCTGCGCGAGGGGCTCGCGGAGGCGAAGACCGCCAAGGACGCCGTCAAGCGCGCCTCGCTGACGGCGGAGGTTCGCACCAAGCAGACCGACGCACTCGGTGCGTTGCGCGAGGCGTTCGCAGTCCTGCAAGACGCCAAGAACCCCGGCGCGCTCTACGCCGCCGCGAGCGCGCTCTCTCGCTTGCGCTATTACAAGCGCTTCCTGGACGAAGTCGCTCTCCAGGAAGACGAAGCCGACTGAGGCCTGCCCATGGCGCTGCTGCAAATCCACGATCCCGAGGCGAAGCCGAAGGCGATCGGCATCGACCTCGGCACGACCAACAGCCTGGTCGCGTACGTGACCGCGAGCGGTGAGCCCGTGGCGGTGCGCGACTGCGACAACGAGGCGCTCGTGCCTTCTGTCGTGCACTACGTGAAGGATGGGCGCGTGCTGGTCGGCCGCGATGCCGTCGCGCTCGCGGAGCGCTTCCCCGAGGACACGATCGTCAGCGTGAAGCGCTTCATGGGCCGCGGCGCGGACGACCCCGAGACGCGGCGCATGGGCACGTACCGGTTCGCGAGTGAGGCAGGCCCGGTCGTGAAATTCGCGGTGGCTCCGGACCGCATCGTGACGCCGGTCGAGGTCAGCGCGCAGACGCTCGCCTTCCTGCGCGAGACGGCCGAGGACGAGCTGGGTACGATCGGCGGCGCGGTGATCACGGTGCCCGCATACTTCGACGACGCGCAGCGCCAGGCCACCAAGGACGCGGGCAAGCTCGCGGGCCTCGAGGTCCTGCGCCTGCTCAACGAGCCCACGGCCGCTGCGCTCGCCTACGGCCTGCAGGAAAAGAAGAACGGCACCTTCGTGGTCTACGACCTCGGCGGTGGCACGTTCGACGTCACCATCCTCGTGCTCGACGACGGCGTGTTCCAGGTGCGCAGCACCGGCGGCGACAGCCAGCTCGGCGGCGACGACATCGACCGCGGGCTCGCGGAGAAGATCCTGCCGCTGCTCGGCGCGCAAACGCCGCACACGGTCCGCCGTGCCTTGAACGCGGCCAAGCAGATCAAGCACGCGCTGACCGACAGCGAGACGGTCCAGGCCGAGCTGGAGCGCGACGACGGCACTCTCGTCGACCACACGGTCACGCGCGCGGAGCTGGACGAGATCGTCGCGCCGCTGGCGAAGCGCACTGGCAACGCCGCCAAACGCGCGCTGCGCGACGCCGAGCTCACGGCTGCGGACATCGACGGCGTGATCCTGGTCGGCGGCGCTACGCGCGTGCCCGCGATCCGGCGCTACGTCGCAGAGCTGTTCGGGCAGGAGCCGCTCGGCTCGATCGATCCCGATCAAGTGGTCGCGTTGGGTGCGGCGATTCAGGCCGATCTCTTGAGCGGCGAGAGCACCAACGCAGACGTCTTGCTACTCGACGTGCTCCCGCTCTCGCTGGGCGTCGAGACGATGGGCGGCGTGGTCGAGCGCATCCTGCCGCGCAACACGCCGATCCCGGCCGCGCAGGCGCAGGAGTTCACCACCTACGCGGACAAGCAGACCGGCTTCGAGCTGCACGTGGTGCAGGGCGAGCGCGAGCTGGCCGAAGACTGCCGCTCGCTCGCGCGCTTCACGCTCAAGGGCATCCCGCCCATGCCTGCCGGCATGGCGCGCTTGAAGGTCGTGTTCCGCGTCGACGCTGACGGCCTGCTCAAGGTCGAGGCCGAAGAGAAAACCACCGGCACGCGCCAGGAGGTCGAGGTGCGCCCGAGCTACGGCCTCACCGACGAGGAAGTCGAGCGCATGCTGACCGACGCCTACGAGCACGGCGAGGACGACGTGAAGCTGCGCCGCCTGCGCGAGGAGCAGGTCGAGGGAAAGCGCATCCTGAGCGCGCTCGAGCAAGCTCTGCGCGTCGACGGCACGCTGGTCGAAGACGACGAAGAGCGGGCCGACATCGAAGGCGCGATGAAGCGCCTTCGTCGCGCGCTGGACGGCGAGGACCACGACGAGATCCGCCGCCGCACGGAAGATCTCGACCACGCTTCCAAGGCGTTTGCCGGCCGACGCATGGATCGCAGCATGAAGAAGGCTCTCGCTGGCCGCGCCGCGTCGCAGCTGGAGAGCGAGACCCAGGACGCCCGCGGCATCGAGCCGCATCTCGGATCCACGGAGCACTGAGCCATGCCCATCGTGCGCTTCAAGCGCGAGAACCTCGAGGTCGAGATCGCCGACGGCGCCACGATCCTCTCCGCCGCCAAGAAGATCGGCGCCCCCCAGGGCGACCGCTGCGGCGGCGTCTGCGCCTGCTCCACCTGCCACGTCTACGTCACCAAGGGCTTCGACAAGACCTCCGAGCTCGAAGACGAGGAGTTCGACATCCTCGACAAGGCCTTCGACGTGCGGCCCTCCTCACGCCTCGGCTGCCAGGCCAAGGTCCACGGCGACATCGAGGTCGAGATCTCCGACGAGAGCTTCCAGGCCTTCGTCGACGAGCACCCCGACAAGAAAGACCAGGCCAAGAAGCTGCGCAGCTAAACGCTTGCGCCCCGTGGCCGGATCGCTATTCTGCGACCTCCGCTGCCTCACCGCAGCGTGGGCGATTAGCTCAGCTGGATAGAGCATCGGCCTCCGGAGCCGAGGGTCACAGGTTCGAATCTTGTATCGCCCGCCGTTTTTTCAGTGGTCACAGGAACAGTCGCAGGGCTCGTAAGAGCGTCTGGCCCCCAATCTGGCCCCCAATCCGCCCGCGCACGAATCTGCACCCCTTACGGTGACGCGGGGGGGTGGTTGCGCGATCTCGCTCCAGGCGGCCAAGTTGACCAGCCCCCGGGCAGGCGCGACATTGCCAAGAGACCACCATGGCGAAGCTGCGCAAGACCGTGCTGATCACGGACCTGGACAACACCCTGTGGGATTGGGTGGCAATCTGGCATCGACCGTTCGAGGCGATGCTGCGGAGCGTCGTCGAGCGCAGTGGCGTGCCGCGCGACGTGCTCGAAGCCGAGATCCGCGTCGTGCACCAGAAGC
>DASUME010000258.1:0-3292 GCA_036277895.1 Polyangiales bacterium | reverse complement strand
CGAAACAACAACACCCGCCGTGCTTACTGCACGGCGGGTACTGGTGTCTTCACGAATGTAGCGAGTGGAAACTCCACTCGCGGTCTACTGCACGGCCCTCACAGAGGACGGCGACGACCGAAGATGAACGACACCACAGTTAGCACGAGGAAGACCACGAAGAGAATCTTCGCGATGCCTGCCGCGCTGGAAGCCACGCCGCCAAAGCCCAAGAAGGCTGCGACGAGCGCAATCACGAAGAACACTACGGTCCAATAGAGCATGGTTGCCTCCGATTCCTTGACTTGGGTCTGTTGTTAATCGTTCGCTTCAGTCGTCGCGATCACCTCGGTGCACTCTGCAGCGCAATCCGCGACGTTCGCAGCGCAGGTCTTATCGTCGTCGAGACACTTGTCGCAGCTCTCGGCCTTCGCCTGGAAGGTGTCGTTGTCGGACTGGTCGACGCACTCCTTGCGGAACGCGGTGTCATCGTAGTCGCCGCCAGCGCACTCCTTCACGCGATTGCCGATGCGCTCGCAACGGATTGCCTGCTCCGACTTGTCGATCGCGCCGTCGTCACAACCCATGGCGACAATCGTCATCGCGCCAGCGAACAATGCCATTCCAAGCTTCTGCATCTCGACGTTCCTCCTTGGCGACGCGTCTCGCCGCACCTGGGAGGACTAAGAGCAAGTGCGATGCCAGCGCCGCAGGCCGATTTGCATGGTGAATTGCGAGCAGAAAGCGCCCGCTCGCGCACGCAGCGCCCCGCCTGAGGCAAACTGCATCGCCTCACGGCTCTCGCGGACGATGCCATTGAGAATGCGCCGCGTCCGAGCTCCGCGATCAATCGCAGGCTGCGAGCGGGATGCGCAGAGCTCGCGCCGCGTCGAGCATGCGCGTGTCGTAGCTGGCCAGCGACACGGACACGCCTTGGCCTCGCAGGAACTCGAGAGACGCCAGATGCACCGCGTCGAGCGTGCGCAGCTCGACTGCAAAGGGCTCGAGCGCACGGGCGAGGATCGGTGAGGAGAGCTGCAGGAGCGCGAGTCTGGCGACGAGTTCGTGAGCCGCTTGCCCGTGGCTGCGGCCGAGTCGACGTGCATTCAACCGCACGAACAGCTCGTACTCGAGCAAACGACTCGTCACGAGAGACTCGTTCCAGAGCGTGGCCGGTGGGTGGCGGTCCTCGCCCAGGAGGTGGGCCAGCGCGACCGAAGTGTCGAGATAGATCACCGTTCCCCGCGATCCCGGGACAGCTCCTCCAGTAGCTTGGCCGTTGCAACGACAGGGATACGAGGGGGTGGACTGGCGTCGCGCATCCTCGGTGCCGTCAGCCAGCCGTTGCGAATGGCGTCGGCGAGAACGGCGTCCGCAAGCCACGGGCTTCGTCCTTCGCGGGGAGGCACGAGCTCTGCGACGACGCGATCGCGGTCCGTGACCAGCACGGTCTCTCCACTGGCCGCGAGCCGTACGTACTCGCTGAGCTTGTTTTTGAGCACTTTGAGGCCTACCGAGCGCATGGTCCAAGGTAGCTCCCGGAAGCTACCTCGGTCAATCTCGGAAAGTTGTCGGCCCGCGGCCGTGAAATCAGCTGCGCCTTGCCGGGCGGGCATCTCGCTGCGATGCTCCGCACACCTATGGCGGTGCTCATCACTGGCATCTGCGGGCGGCTCGGGCGGCTGGTCACGCGCTCGCTGCATCGCAAGGTTCAGGTCATCGGCATCGACCGCCGTCCTTTCGAGGGCCGGCCGCGCGATGTGGTGCACCACCGCGTGGACATCCGGCGCAAGAAGACGCGCGACGTGTTCCGGGCCGGCGGGGTCGACACGCTGATCCACCTGGGCACGATGCACAACCCTCGCGAGAGCGACGAGGAGCGGCACTCGTGGAACGTGGCGGGCTTCCAGAACCTGCTCGAGTACGCGGCCAAGTACGGCGTGAAGAAGGTGGTCGTGCTGTCGAGCGCGAACGTCTACGGCCCGTCGCCGGACAACCCGCAGTTCCTCACCGAGGACGCGCCGCTGCTCGGTGCCCAGCGCTTCAGCGCCATCCGCGACCTGATGGAGGTCGACATGCTGGCGCAGAACTTCCTCTGGAAGCACCCCCACATCGAGACCGTGGTGCTGCGCCCCTGCCACATCCTCGGCCGGGTGCGCAACGCGCCCAGCAACTACCTGCGCGCGTCCACGCCGATCATGGCGATGGGCTTCAACCCGATGGTGCAGGTGATCCACGAGCAAGACGTGCAGCGCGCGATCGAGCTCGCGCTGGAGCCGGGCAAGCGCGGCATCTACAACATCCGCGGGCCGGGCGAGCTGCCGCTGTCGCGCGCGTTCGACATGCTGGGTCGCAAGCCGATCTTCTGGCCGGCGGGCATCGCGCAGCGCGCGCTGACGCAGCTGTTCCGCTCACGGCTGACCAACTTCCCGGCGCCCGAGCTCGATCACATCCGCTATGTGTGCATGGTCGACGACCAGCGCGCGCGGCGAGAGCTCGGCTACCGTCACCGCTTCGACATGCGCGACACGCTCGAGGCGGTGCGCGCGGAGTGGTGAGTCAGTCGACGCGCCGAAGCGGGGCGTGCCGTGCGCGAAGCGAACCTCGCGGTGGGGTCGGACCCGGCGGGCTTCGCCCGACGAGCGAGGAGGTCGCGTGACCTCCCCGCGCGCGGAACGCGCGACTGTTAAAGCATCAGCGGGTCTTCGTCGACTAGCTTGTGCTTCTTGTGCGAGGGCATGCCGACCATACGCGGCATCGGATCGCGCGCGTCGCTGCCGTTGTGCCACTCGAAGTGCAGGTGCGGGCCGCGGCTGATGCCGGTCACGCCCACTTCGCCCACGACCTGGCCGCGACGAATCTGCTGGCCGGGGAACACGTAGTTCGCGCGCTGGTGGCAGTAGAAGGAGGCGCTGCCGTCCTTGTGCACGAGCACGACCGAGTTGCCGAAGCCGCTGATCTGGTTGTCGGAGTAGACGACCATGCCGTCGTTCAAGGCGCGCACCAGATCACCCACCGGGGCGCCGACGTCGACGCCGTTGTGGCGCTTGTCCTTGAGCTCCTTGCGCACGTAGCCGAAGCCGCGACCGAACGAGCCGTCCGCGACGGGCCAGAGTAGCGTGGGCTTGGAGCTGCCCTTGACGGCGCGCACCCAGGCGTCCGGGGGCGACTGGTGCAGGAGCTTGCGGGCTTCGTTCAGCGAGCCGAGACCGAGCTTGTCGGCCTGCAGCGCGGCGGCGCCGTACGGCTCGGGAGCGCGGCGTGGCCCGTCGCACATCTTGTGGCGCACGCCCTTCACGGACTTGCACTTCAT
>DASUME010000257.1:0-5943 GCA_036277895.1 Polyangiales bacterium | reverse complement strand
GCGCTCGTCTCACCCGCATCCCGTCGCGCCGCTTTTTTACGGCCGAGCAGTGGGCGCTGCTGGAGGCGATCTGCGCACGTCTGATGCCGCAGCCCGACCGCGGGGACCACCCGATCGTGATCGTGCCGTGGATCGACGACAAGCTCCACGCGGATCGCCGCGACGGCACGCGCCACGGCAACCTGCCCGCGCCCCGCGAGGCGTGGAGGCGCGGGCTGCATGGCATCGATCGCGAGAGCGAGCTGCGGTTCGGGCGCTCGTTCGTTGCCTGTTCGCCGTCGGAGCAAGACGCGATCCTCCAGGCTGTCCAGCGCGGAGACGGGCAGGACCAGGCGTGGCAAGGGATGTCCGCGCAGCGGTTCTTCAACACGCTGGTCGGTGAGGTGGTCAGCCATTACTACGCGCACCCCGCGGCCTGGAGCGAGATCGGGTTCGGCGGGCCGGCCAGCCCTCGCGGCTACGCGCGCCTCGACGCCAATCAGCGCGATCCGTGGGAAGCCGAGGAGCGCTGAAGTGTCGGACGAGCGTATGGAGCAACCGCGCGCGTTGGCAGGCCGAGCGCCGGACGTCTTTCGACGCGGTGGCTGGGTGCCGATGCGCGCGTACCGGGATGACGAGGAGGTCGACTTCGCGATCGTCGGCACCGGCGCGGGTGGCGGCACGCTCGCGGCGAAGCTGGCCGAGGCCGGCTTCTCGGTGGTCGCGTTCGACGCGGGACCGTACTGGCGCCCGCTGGAAGACTTCGCCTCAGACGAGGCAGCCCAGAGCAAGCTGTACTGGAACCAGGAGCGCATCTCGACCGGCGCCGATCCGATCGAGTTCGGCTCCAACAACTCCGGTCGTGGTGTCGGTGGCTCGACCGTGCACTTCACGATGGTGTCGCTGCGCTTTCGGCCCGCCTGGTTCAAGGCGCGCAGCGAGCTTGGCTACGGCCGCGACTGGCCGGTCAGCTGGCAGGAGATGTGGCGCTACTACGCCGAGGTCGAGGACGCGCTCAAGATCGCCGGACCCGTGAGCTACCCGTGGGGCCCCACCCGCGGTCGCTACCCGTACCGCGCGCATCCGCTCAACGCGGCCGCGAGCGTGCTCGCGCGCGGCGCCGAAAAGATGGGCGTGGCGTGGTCTCCGACGCCGATCGCGACGCTCTCCGCGCCGCGCGGCGAGGCGCCACCGTGCGTGTACCGGGGCTTCTGCAAGTACGGCTGCTCGACCAACGCCAAGCAGAGCGTACTGGTCACCTGGATTCCGCGCGCGCTTGCCGCCGGCGCGGAGGTGCGCGACCTGGCGATGGTGCGCCGGATCGAGCTCGCGTCCGACGGCCGCGTGTCCGGCGTGGAGTACGCGCGCTCCGGGGAAGTACGTCGGCAGCGCGCGCGCAACGTGGTGTGCGCGGGCTACAGCATCGAGACGCCGCGTCTGCTGCTCAACTCGGCGTGCGCGGGGCACACGGAGGGGCTCGCGAACGCGAACGGCATGGTCGGCAGAGGCTTGATGGTGCACTCGAACGACGCGGTCTACGGCGACTTCGAGGACGACATCCGCGCCTACAAGGCGCCGCCCTCGCTGGCCGTGTGCGAGCACTGGAACTACTGTGACGACAAGGACTTTGCCGGCGGCTATGCGTTCATGAGCCAGGGTCCGTTGCCAGTCGACTATGCGAAGATGCTCGCGCAGGAGCGCGGCAGCTGGGGCCTGGCCCTGCGCGAGCAGATGACGCGGCTCAACCACATGGCGGGCTTTCGCACGGTGGGCGAGGTGGAGCCGCGCGAAGACAACCGCGTCGAGCTCGCCGAGGAGACCGACGAGCACGGGCAGCGGCTCGCGCGCACCGTGTTCGCGCTTTCGGACAGCGACAAGCGCTTGAAGCGGCACGCACTCGATTACATGGAGCAGATGCTGGAGGTCGGTCACGACCGCGATCATCAGCAATACGATGAAGGCGACCGCGAGCGAGAGCGCGAAGCGCGCGGCCGTGGTGCCGACGTCGAGGCGCATGAAGATCAGCGCCACCGTGCCCGCCTTGCGCGTCGCGATCGTGAGCGCGAGCGGCATGCTCCAGGCGCCGAGGCTCACGTGGGCGAGCGCCCAGCTCAGCCCGACGAACAGCAGCAGCGCCAGCAGCGTGAGCGCGACTCTGCCCACGCGACCAGGAAGCTCGACGTCAAAAGGATCATGGTGTTGGTGGAGCTGATCCACTCTTCGTTGTAGCCGACAGCGCGCGCGAACACGGCCTGATAGAGCACGCGATGGCCGACTTAGAGCGCGAACAGGCCGGCGAACAGCAACAGCTCGCTGCCCAGGAACACGAACATCGCTAGCCGTAGCGCGGCCTCGCGCTCGACGACGTCGGCGAACGGAGCAGCCTGCGCGCGCGAGCTGGCCATCTCAGTCCTCCTCACTGCGGTAGTCGTAGGCGTCGCGCGCCCAATCGATGGGCTCGCTGAAGTTTGTGCGCGGCGGCGGCGACGCCGTGCGCCACTCGAAGCCGGACGAGTGCCAGGGGTTCGCGTCCGCGCGTGGCCCCCAGACCGCGGCGAACAGCAAGTACGCGAGCGTGACCACCAGCGCCATGGCCAGGAAGAGCGCACCGCCGGTGGACATCACGTGCAGCCACTGAAAGTGCTCGGGATAGGTGGCGTAGCGGCGCGGCATGCCGGCGTTGCCGAGCAGGAACTGCGGCGCGAACGTGCAGAAGAAGCCGAGCACCACCAGCGCCGCGGATGCCAGACCGAGTCGCGCGGGATAGACGCGACCGACGATCTTGGGAAACCAGTAGTGAATGGCCGCGAGGTAGCCGGTCAGCGTGCCGCCCACCATCACGAAGTGAAAGTGCGCCACCACGAAGTAGGTGTCGTGCCAGTGCACGTCGAGTGACGAGGTCGCTGTCGCCACGCCGGACATGCCTCCGAACACGAACAGGAACACGAAGCCGAAGAAGTACAGCAGCGGCGCCGCGAACTGCACGTGTCCGCCGCGCAGGGTGTTCGTCCAGGTGAACACCTTCACCGCCGAGAAGATCGCCACGAACATCGACAGCACGCCGAAGATGCCCACGTTGAATGCCGAGATGCCCGCCACGAAAAGGTGGTGGCCCCAGGTCAGGAAGCCCACCAGCGCGATGCCCAGGGTGGAGATCACGAACAGGCGATAGTTGCTCGAAGAGTTACGGCTGAACGTCGACACCACCTCCGAGATCACGCCCATCGCGGGCAGGATCATGATGTACACGGCGGGGTGCGAGTAGAACCAGAACAGGTGTTGGTAGAGGATGGGATCGCCGCCTTCGGCGGCGTCGAACAGGCCGAGCTGCAGCGCATTGTCGAGCCCGACCAGCGCCAGCGACAGCCCGAGCACCGGCGTCGCCAGCACCTGGATCAGCGCGGTGGCGTAGATGGTCCACACGAACAGCGGCAGCTGCATCCAGCCGATGCCCCGGGCGCGCAGCGTCTGGATCGTGACGATGAAGTTCAAGCCAGTGAGGATGGTGGAGATGCCGAGGATGAAGATGCCCACCGCCACGCAGACCACCGCGCTCAGGCTGGTGGTGCTGTAGGGCACGTAGAAGGTCCAGCCCGTGTCCACGCCGCCCCACACCAGCGCGCTGAGCGTGAACACGCTGCCGATCACGTAGACCCAGAAGCTGGCCAGGTTCAGCTTGGGGAAGGCGACGTCCTCGGCGCCGATCATGATCGGGACGAAGAAGTTGCCGAACACCGACGGGATCGACGGGATCATGAACATCCACACCATCACGATGCCGTGGTGCGTGAACATGCGGTTGTAGCTGTTGGCGTCGAACAGGGTCTGCTCGGGCGTGACCAGCTCCAGGCGCATCAGCAGCGCGAACGTGCCGCCGAGCGCGAGCGAGAGCGTGGTGGCGACGAAGAACAGCACCGCCACGCGCTTGTGATCGGTCGTGAGCAGCCAGTCGCGCACGCGGTCGCCCTCGCGCCAGAAGCTGGTCGCCGCGGGCTGTGCGCGCGCTTCGCTGTCGTCGCTCATGGCGTGTTCTCCGGCGAGCTCGACGCGGGCTCGTGTACGTCGGGTTCGCTCGGCAGCGACGCGGCACTGTCCGCCGGCAGGGGCATCGCGTCGCCGTCCGCGCTCGCACGGCCACGCAGGCTTTGGATCAGCGCGACCAGCGCGGCCACCTCGGGCGCCTCGAGCACGCCCATGTAAGACGGCATGATCGGGGCTCGACCACAGCACCTCGGCGCTGGCGGGGCTGGGGGCGCGCGGTGTGCGTTCGCTGTTGCTGATCGCGCGCTCGTGGGAGCGGGCGTGCTGCTTGCCAAGGCGCTACGCGGCGCACCCTCTGTAGCGCGAGCGACGGTCGACGGATCGATGCAATGAGTGGCGAGGTGGGCGCACGACGCTGGGCGATCGCGGAGGGCTACATCCCCGCGAGCAGCCAGGGCGCGACTGGTGGCAGGTGCTGGAGCGGCGCGCAATGGAGAGCGCCGAGCCGGTGAACCCGCAGCGCATCTTCTGGGAGCTCTCCCCGCGGCTGCCCGACGGCTGCATCCTGACCGCAGACTCGGGCTCGTCGACGGCGTGGTGGGCGCGCGACCTCAAGGTGCGCGAAGGCATGCTGGCGTCCTGCTCGGGCAACCTGGCGACCATGGGACCGGCGCTTCCGTACGCGCTGGCCGCCAAGTTCGCACACCCCGACCGTCCTGTGATCGCGACCAGCGGCGACGGCGCGATGCAGATGCTCGGCAACAGCGTGTTGGTCACGATGTCGCGCCACTACCGCGAGTGGCGTGATCCGCGCCTGGTCGTGATCGTGCTTAACAACGGCGACCTCAACCAGGTGACCTGGGAGCAGCGCGTGATGGGCGGCGACCCCAAGTTCACCACCTCGCAGGCGCTGCCCGAGTTTCCGTACGCGCGCTATGCGCGCATGCTGGGGCTCGAGGGCATCGAGGTCTCGCGTTCGGACAACGTGGCTCGCGCGCTCGAGCGCGCGCTGGTCGCCAAGTGTCCCTGCGTGGTCGAGTTCCACACCGATCCGGAGGTGCCGCCGCTGCCACCGCACATCACGCCGGAGCAGGCCAAGCAGTTCATGAGCGCCATCGTTCAGGGCGATCCGAGCGGCTGGCACATGATCAAGCAGTCCATGAAGGACCTGTGGAACGGCCGGTGAGCACGCCCGTGGAGCAGGTGGCGGTGACCGTGTTGACGATCCCGGCCGAGGATCGTCGCGAGTCCGACGCCACCATCCGCTGGAGCGCGACCACGATGGTGCTGGTGGAGTGTCGAGCGCAAGGCACCACCGGCATCGGCTACACCTACGCGCATGCAGCCGCGGCAAAGCTCGCCGTCGAGCCGCTGGTGCCGTGCATCGAGGGACTGGACGCGATGGCGATCGCCGAGGCGCACGCGCGCATGCTGCATGCAGTGCGCAACCAGGGCCGCGACGACATCGCCGCGGCGGCGACCGCGGCGCTCGACAACGCGCTCTGGGATCTCAAGGCGCGCTTGCTGGGCGTCTCGCTGGCGGCGCTGCTCGGTCGCGCGCGCAGCGAGGTGCCGGTGTACGCGAGCGGGGGCTTCCCCTCCACGCCGCTCGACGCGCTGCAGCGTGAGCTGGCCGAGTACGCGGAGCGCGGCTTTGGCGCGGTCAAGATCAAGATCGGCCGTGAGCCGGCGCAAGACGAAGCGCGCGTTCGCTGCGCGCGCGAGGCGCTCGGCCCTGGCATCGCGGATGGTCGACGCCAACGGCGGCTACGAGCGTAAGCAGGCGCTGCGTATGGCGGAGCTGTTCGGCCGCTACGACGTGAGCTGGTTCGAAGAACCGGTTTCCTCCGACGACCTGGACGGTGTCATCCCGTCATGTCGATCACGACCTTCACGTCATCGCGCTGATGGACGAAGGCCTCAGCGAAGCGGTTCAGCGGGACCCGTCGCGAGATGAGCTGCGCCAACCAATGCGGGTCCGCA
>DASUME010000256.1:0-2625 GCA_036277895.1 Polyangiales bacterium | reverse complement strand
GGTAGACCGCCTCGCGGCCTGCACGCATCGGCCCGCGGCGCGACACGAAGCGCCACGCCAGGTAGGCCTCGTGCAGCTCGTCCGACGCGCGCTCGAGCTCGCCGATGCGCAGCAGATCCTGCGCGCGCGAGAGCCACGGGTAGGCGTCGCGGTGAAGCGCCTCGATCGGCTTCAACGCCGTCAGCGCCTTCTCGGCGTCGATCGTGGCCGTGGACTCGCTGGCCGCCAGCGAAGACTCGATCGACAACCGGTTGCAGTCGTCCGCGCGACCGGGCGAGCGGCAGCTGATCGGTTGGTCGAGCTCGCGCAGGCGCTGCTCGGACCACATGCCGTAGAAGCGCGGCGCCATCACGTCGAGCTCGATCACGCGCGCGAGCTCCAGCCGAGCTTCTTCCCAGTTGCCCATGCGCTCGAGGGCGCGTGCGCGGTGGTAGCGCGAGGCGATCGCGACCTGCGGCGCCGTCAGCAACGTGTCCGCGAGCGTGACCAGCTCGCTGTCGTACGCGGTGCCGGCCGCCGTGATCAACGCATCGAAGCGCAGCTGCGGCGAGGACGTGGTCACGCGCTTGGCGAGCTCGTGCACAAGCACGTTCGCGAGCTCGACCAGCTGCCCGGCCGAGGCCTTGCGCAGGTACAGGTACACGAGCGGCGAGCTGGTCTTCGCGAGCAGCTTGTCACCGCCGGGCGCGAGCAGCTTCTTCTTGAACAGGTCGAACGCCGGATCCGCGGTCTGAACCTCGGCGGACTTCTCCGTGGTCTTGGCGAAGCGCTTGGCCTCGAGCTCGTCGAAGCGCGTCAGCAGCTGATCGCGCTGCCACACGAAGCCGAGCGCGAACTTGCGCGTGCGCAGCTCTTCCACCGTGGCGCGCGCGAGCTCGAGCGGACCCGAGCGGATCAGGCGCTCGGTGCGCTGCAGCGCCTCCAGATCGGTGAACGCCGGCACCGCGTGGCCGAGGCCGGCCAGGTACGCCAGCCGCTCACGCGCCTCGGCCGCCATCGGGTAGCCGGGGTTGTTGAGATCGATCGCGTGGTAGATGGTGATCGCGCTCTTGATCTGGCCGGTGATCTCGCGATGGCGCGCGAGCTCCAGCTTGAGCTGCGGCGCCTCGGGCAGCTGCGGGTAGCGGAGCTGCAGGCTCTGCAGCTCGGCCTCGGCGTTCGGCGCGCCGGCACGCAAGAGCGCGCGCACGTAGCCGACGCGCGACCTCGCACGCAGCTCGATGTCCGGGCTCAGCTCGATGGCCTCGGCGAAGGCGAGCGCCGCACGGACGGGGTCGAGGTTCTTCTCGTGCAGCTCGCCGCGCATGAACGCGACGTGGTCGGCGATTCGCGGCAGCTGCGCCTCGACGACGCGCAGGTTGAGCAGCGCCTCCTCGAAGCGCTCCTCGACCATCAGCGTGCGCGCGCGCTTGAGCGCGTTGCCGGCGATGTGAGCTGCCTCTTCGTCCGTGGTCGGCCGACCCGAATTCGAGATGCAGGCCTCGAACCCGGGATTACGTAAGAGGTGCGGCGTGGAGGGCGTGCACATGCCCTCGGCCTCCTCTTCGGAGACACGGAACTCAGCAGAGCTCTGACTTGGAAAATCGCAAAACGGCCCATCGGCCCACGCCCGTGCCAGCTGCGGAGTCAGCGCCAGCACGAGGGAGGCGAGGGCTTGCGAGCGCAGGGAAATCCGCACTTGCCGAACCTCGTTATGTCTCCATGGTGAGCAAGCCCGCGGCAATTCGCAATCTCGCGCTTTTGACGCTGCGACTTTTCGCTTGCTGGACCGGGTGCCGAGTTATCGGCCTGACGCCTACTGCGTAGCTTCGGAGGATTTTTCTGTAGGGGCGGCAACGCTCTGTTGCGGGGGCGTGTCATCCCCGAGCTCCGCCACGACCACAGTCCAGAGACCTGCGAGCGTCAGGACGGCGAACGCCGCCAGCAGGAACCCCTCGCGCCGGCCGGCGCCGCGACTGGGGTCCGCTGGGTTCACAGCCCGAGGTTCTTCTTGATGCGGACCAGCGGGTCCTGCGCGTCCGGCACGAAGGGCTCGCCGCGGATGGTGTCGCAGGCCCGGATGTAGCGGGCCGCGGCCTCGACGCGCACGTCGTCCGGGATGGTGGGGATCGGGCCGTCGCCCGTGTAGCCCTGCGAGCCCAGCCAGCGGCGCACGTAGTCCTTGTCGAAGCTCTTTGGGTCGGTGCCGGCCGCGAAGGCTTCGCCGTACGTGTCGGCGTTCCAGAAGCGCGAGCTGTCCGCGGTGTGGATCTCGTCGATGACGACGATCTCGCCCTTCTTGTTGCGGCCGAACTCGTACTTGGTGTCGACCAGGATCAGGCCGCGCTGCGCGCAGATCTTCTGGCCGTAGGCGAACAGCGCGTACGCGTACTCCGCGGCGGCGTCGAAGTCGCTCGCGGTGACGGCGCCCATGCGAATGATCTCTTCGCGCGACACGGTCACGTCGTGATCGCCGTGCTCGGCCTTGGTCGACGGCGTGAGGATCGGCTTCTCCAGCTGCTGGTGCTTCTTCAGCCCCTCGGGCAGCTTGTGGCCGGCGAACTCGCGCGCGCCCTTGGCGTAGTGCGTCCAGAGCGACGTGCTGGTGTTACCGGTCGCGTATGCGCGCACGATCATCTCGACCTT
>DASUME010000255.1:0-6546 GCA_036277895.1 Polyangiales bacterium | reverse complement strand
ACCGGACGCGTGCGCATCACGCGCGGTGCGAACGCGAACGCGGATGTGCCGCTGGACGCGGACTGTGCGTGCACGACTTGTACGACCTACTCGCGCTCTTACTTGCACCACCTGTTCAAGTGCAGCGAGCCGCTCGGTCCGCGCTTGTTATGCATCCATAATTTGCATCACTATCACTGTCTGATGTCCGAAGCGCGCAGCGCGATCGAAGCCGGGTCGTACGCCTCCTTTGCACGCCAAAAGCTGGAGCAGATCGACCGCCACGAACACAGCGAAACGAGACTGGGGAAGGCCGCGGAGTGACGCAGATGTACGCGTTGTCGGAGAGTCGGTACGAGCTGGTGCAGACGCCGAGTGGTGCGCTCGCCGTGCACGACCGGGAGATCGGCGAGACGATGCACCCGAACGGGCCCGCGCTGGAGGGCACACGCCTGTACGTGGAGCCTTCGCGCTTGCGCGAGCGGCTGGCGCAGGCGAGCGCCAAGCCGCTACTGCTGCTCGACGTGGGCCTCGGGGCCGCGAGCAACTCGCTGGCTGCACTGCGCGTGTCCGAGTCGCTGTCGACGGGACGCCGGCTGTCGATGCTCAGCTTCGATCGCACGCTTGCCCCGATGCAGTTCGCGCTGGAGAAGCAGTTCGTGGACAGCGCGGGAGCACGTGCGCTCGCGAAGCTGGGCAGCGGGTTCGAGACTCCGCGTAGCTCCTGGCAGCTGCGCCTCGGCGACCTGCGCGAGCAGCTCACGCGTTGCCCCGAAGCGAGCGCCGACGTGGTGTTCTGGGATCCCAACTCGCCTCGTGTGCAGCCGGCGCTGTGGAACGTGAGCACGTTCTCGATCCTGCGCCGCGTCTGCCGCGAGGGCGCGACCGTGCACACCTTCAGCGGCGCCACCGCCGTGCGGGCGGCGCTGCTGCTCGCCGGCTTCGCAGTGGGCCTCGGCCCGGCGCTCGGCCCCAAGCAGAAGCGCTCCACGATGGCGGCCGTGTCGGCACGCGACCTGAGCGAGCCGCTCAATCGCAGCTGGCTGCGCGATCTGAGTGCCTCCGGCCTGCCCGACGATGCGCCCGCGGACGCACTCGAGCAGCTCCATGCCGCGCCGCAGTTCCGCTGACTGGTAACGTGGCGTCCAGTGCGGTAGACGCACTGAGGAGGCTACCATGGCAGAGCTGAAGGCGAACGGACTGCAGCTGCACTCGCGCGTGGACGCGGACGGCACGGTGGAGCTCGCGCTGCGCGAGGTGCCCACCGCGCAACCGGGCGCGGACGAGGTGGTGGTGCGCATCGATGCGGCGCCGATCAACCCCTCGGATCTGGGCTTGCTACTCGCGGGCGCGGAGGGGGCCTCGTTCTCGGCGAACGGCGACAAGCTGACCGCCAAGCTGTCGCCCGAGGTGCTGCGCGCGATGGCGGCGCGCGTGGGGCAATCGCTCCCCGTGGGCAACGAGGGCGCCGGCGTCGTCGTCGCCGCGGGCACGAACGCGCAGGCGTTGTTGGGCAAGACGGTAGGCATCCGCGGAGGTGCTTCGTACGCGGAATATCGCACCCTGGCCGCCTCCGAGGTGACGGAGTTCCCGGCCGGCACCAGCGCGGAAGACGGCGCTTCCTGGTACGTCAACCCGATGACGGTGCTCGGCTTCGTGGAGACCCTGCGCCGCGAGGGGCACAAGGCGCTCGTGCACACCGCGGCGGCCTCGAACCTCGGCCAGATCCTGATCAAAGTCGCGGCGAAGGAGGGCATCCCGCTGGTCAACATCGTGCGCCGGCCCGAGCAGGTCGCGCAGCTCAAAGCGCTGGGCGCCGTACATGTGGTGGACTCCAGCACCCCCACGTTCTTGCCGGATCTGATCGAGGCCGTCGCCGCCACCCAGGCCACGCTCGCGTTCGACGCCACCGGCGGCGGCAAGCTCGCAGGCCAGATCCTGACTGCGATGGAGGTGGTCGCGAGCCGCTCGCTGCCGGCCTACAGCCGCTATGGCTCGGCCGTTCACAAGCAGGTCTACATCTACGGTGGTCTCGACCGTGGGCCGACCGTACTCAACCGGAGCTTCGGCTTCAGCTGGTCCGTGAGCGGCTGGCTGGTCCCGATCGTCATGCAAAAGCTGGGGGCCGACGTGGAACGTGCGCTGCGAGCGCGGGTGGTCGGCGAGCTGAAGACCACCTTCGCCAGCCAGTACACGCGCCGCATCTCGCTGCGCGAGGCGCTCTCGCTCGACACGCTGCGCGCGTATGCGCAGATGGCCACCGGCAGCAAGTACCTGATCACGCCGCACGCGCGCTGAGCCCTGCTACCATCGCTGCGCGCGATGAAAATTTTCTGGATCGGGCAGGCGCCGTACGACGAAGGCGCGGGCGAAGAGGTCGTCGACCGCAAGCTCAAGGCGGCACTCGTCCGGCTCGGGCACCAGATCGATACCTACTCGCCCAAGCCCGTCTCGCGGCTGCGCGAGGTCGTCAACCTGTCTCTGCTACGCATGCCGTACTACCGCGCCCGCTTCGAGTCGGCCGAGAGCCGGCGTGCGATCCGCGCGATCTCTCGCGACTACGACGCGATCGTGGCCTCTTGGGAGCCGTTCGACGGACTCGCGCTGGACGCGCCGAAGCCGGTCGTGTTGCTGCTGCACAACATCACCAGCGCGGCCATTCGCTCGGTCTTCCCGACCCACCCGCTCGCACGGTTGCTCGCGCGTCGCGGCGAGCGCTGGGAACGCAGCGCTTATGGCGACCGTCGTGTGCGCGCGGTGGCGGTGCTCTCCGTGGCGGATCAGCGCTATGTGCAGAGCCTGTCGCGCGGCAACCCCGTGCTCTACACGCCGCCCGGTATGCCGCCGCTCGCGCCGCTCGCAGAGCACGCGCGCTTCGTGCCCGAGCTCTTGCTGTCCGGCACCTACGGCTGGTTCCCCAAGCGGCGCGATGTGCTCGCCTTCGCGCGTGAGTACGCCGGGCTCCCGGCCGCGCACAAGATCCCCGTGCTGGCAGATGGTCTGCCCGAGCAAGCCGTGTTGCAGCTCGCCCCGCGCCCCTCCGCCAGCGCCGACGCCACGCAGGCGGTGCGGCTCGGCCTGATCTCGGACCGCTTCGAGTCCGGGCACAAGCTGAAGACGGCGTATTACATCGCGAACAATGCCGTCGTGCTGAGCTTCGCGGACGTCTCCAAGGACTTCGAGGGCGTGCCGGACCACGCGTTCTTCATCCGCCGCATCCGCAGCGCGACCGACATCGCACAGCACGTGCAGGAGCTGAGCGCGCTCCCGCAAGAGCAGCTACGCAGCCGAATGCTCGCGTTCAAGGCCGCCTGCCAGGAGCGCTTCTCGTGGGACGCGTCGGCCGGGGTCTTGGCCCGCGCGCTGGAAGAAAAGGCGCTGCGTTCTTAGGATTTCACCGCACCAACCGGCGGCTGACGTAACATTGGAACTCTGCTACAGAGGTCCTTCTGTGCGCCCTGACCAACGAGGCGCAACCAGAGCTCTGCGAGGGAAGTAAGCTCGATGCGCGTTCTGATCACGGGTGGTGCGGGTTTCATCGGTGCGCGTCTGGCCAGGAAGCTCGCGAGTCAGGGCGCGCAAATCACCTTGCTCGACAACCTGAGCCCTCAGGTCCACGGCACGGACGCAGACTTCGCGCCGCAGCTTCGTGAGCTCGCCACCTGTGTGAAGGGTGATGTCCGCGACCGCGAAGCCCTGGCGAGTGCGCTCGCTGGACAAGAGGTGGTCGTGCACCTCGCGGCCGAGACCGGCACCGGGCAATCGATGTACGCGGTGCGCCACTACGAAGAAGTGAACGTGGGCGGCACCGCGCTGCTGCTCGACCTGCTCGTGAACGCGCCCAAGCGCAGCATCCAGAAGTTGGTGGTCGCGTCGTCGCGCGCGATCTACGGCGAAGGTAAGTACGAGTGCGCGCAACATGGGGTGATCTTCCCGGCGCCGCGTCGTGAGGCCGATCTGAAGCGTGGGCAGTTCGAGCCCACCTGTCCGCACTGCGAGCAGCCCGCGAAGGTGCTCGCCACCAGCGAAGAGGCGCCGTTCTCGCCGTCGTCGTTCTATGGTCTGACCAAGCAAGTGCAGGAGCAGATGACGCTCCTGTTCGCGCGTTCGCTCGGCATCTCGGGCTTCGCGCTGCGCTACCAGAACGTGTACGGGCCGGGGCAGAGCCTGAGCAATCCGTACACCGGTCTGCTGGCCGTCTTCTCCAACCTCGTGCGCATGGGCAAGCCGCTCGACGTGTTCGAGGACGGGCTCGAGAGCCGCGACTTCGTCTACGTCGATGACGTGGTGGACGCCACCGCGGGGCTGATCGCGCCACAGGTCACGGGCGTACACGCGTTCAACGTCGGCTCTGGCGTGCGCACGGCCGTGATCGACGTGGCGCGCAGCGTCGTGCAGTACTTCAACGCAAACGTACCGGTGCGCGTCAGCGGCAGCTATCGTGTCGGCGACATCCGGCACAACTTTGCCGACATCTCGGCCATTCAGGCCGCTTCGAGCTTTACGCCGCGCTGGGCGTTCCAAGATGGACTTCGGGAGTTCTTGCGCTGGAGCGAGGACTTCAAGCCGGCTGATGCCGGCTTCGAGAAGTCCCTCGCGGAGCTCCGTGAGCGCGGCCTCCTGGGGTCCGCCAAAGCCTGAGCTTAGAGAATGACTGATTCCGGCTTCGACACCTTACTGATCGGTGCGAGTTTCTTCGGCTACGTACTCGAGATCAAGGCCGCCCTGGAGGCGCGCGGTCGCCGTGTGCGCTGGGCCGAGGACCGCCCCGCCACGGACGTGAAGACCCGCGCGCTGGTGCGTCTGCATCCGGCGCTGGTCGCCTCGCAGACCGAGGCGTACTTCCGGCCGTTGATCGAAGAAGCCCGGCGCAACCCCGTCACCGAGGTGCTCGTCATCAAGGGCGAAGCGTGCTCGGTGGAGATGCTGAACGAGCTGCGCAAGGCCTGCCCCAAGGCCCGCTTCACGCTGTATTACTGGGACAGCTACCGCAACATGCCCGGCAACAGCCACGAGAAGGTGGACGTGTTCGACCGGGCGTTCAGCTTCGACCCGATCGACTGCGATCACGACAAGCGGCTGCACTTCCGGCCGCTGTTCTACCTCGATCGCTTCCGCACGCTGCCCAACCTCGAGCTGGACGTCGACGTGCTGTTCCTCGGCACGGTGCACACGGATCGCTACCGCGTGCTCAAGCGCATCGAGGAAGAACTGCCCAAGGACCTGCGCTTCGTGCAGATCCTGTACTACCCGTCGAAGAAGCTGTTCCAGGTGCGGCGCGTGCTCGATCCGCGCATGTGGGGTGCACGCCGGCGCGAGTTCATCTTCGAGCCGATCGCGGGCGGTACCGTGAACAACCTGTTCGCGCGAACGCGCATCGCGGTCGACATCGAGCGCTCGGTGCAGTCCGGCTTCACGATCCGCACGATCGAGATGCTGGGCGCCAGCAAGAAGCTGATCACGACCAACCCGCGCGTCACGCGTGCGGACTTCTACGACGCGAACAACATCGCGGTGATCAACCGCTGGTCGCCGCAGCTCGACGAAGCGTTCTTGCGTGAGCCCTACCGTCCCGTGGCGCCCGCGATCCTCGATCGCTATTCGCTCTCGGGCTGGCTGGACGAAGTCTTACCTTCCTGAGGTCTGCAATGCCGCGTGTGCTGTGCGCCGTTCTATGTTGGCTCGGCTTCGCGTCTGCAGCGCACGCCGCGGGCTGGGAGCTGGTGTTCAGCGACGAGTTCAACGGCAGCGAGCTCGACCGCGACAAGTGGGCCACGCGCTACATCTACGACAACGAGCTGTGCGACACGTTCCCCAAGAACGAGGAACAGCAGCGCTACACGGACAACGGCACGCACGTGGTGCAGGGTGGCAACCTCGACCTGGTCGCGCGCAAGGTCGCGAACACCGGCAAGATCGACTTCGAGTCCGGCATGGTTCGGTCCTACCAGACCTTCTACTACGGCTACTACGAAGCGCGCGTGAAGACGCCGAAGGCGATCGGCAGCTGGCCTGCGTTCTGGCTCGCGGTCGATCGCGACAAGGACGGCAACATCACCTGGCCGCCGGAGATCGACGTCTTCGACAACGCGAACAACGGCCGCGACGCCACCTCCAAGACGGTGTACTCGGGCGGCGTCGACGGCGACACCGGTCCGCAGGGTGGCAACGTGGTGTGGGGAACCAAGGGCGTGGACCGCGATGGCGTGTACCACCACCCCAAGCCGCTCACTGGCGACTGGCACGTGTACGGGATGCTGTGGACGCCGAGCAAGCTGACGCTGTGGCTCGACGGCAAGATGATCTACACCAAGGCCTACCGCTGGATCGACAACGACAGCAAGCTCGCCGGGCCTGCGCACGTGTTGCTCAACCTCGCCGTCGGAGGGCCGTGGGCCGGGCGCTTCGGCATCCAGGACAAGCTGTTCCCGCAGAAGTTCACGATCGACTACGTGCGCGTGTGCCAGCTGAGCGATGCGAGCACGGGCAGCCGCACCTGCGGCGGCAGCCCCTTCACGCCGGACCCGATCAGGTTCGCGTACACCACGGACGGCGCCGGCGACGACG
>DASUME010000254.1:0-11698 GCA_036277895.1 Polyangiales bacterium | reverse complement strand
GCGGATCGAAGTCGATCAGGCTCCAGACGATGCCCATGAACAGCGCCGCCGCGCCGCAGTCGCCCAGGTCGCGCGCGAGCTCTCGCTTCACCATCGGCTCGGGCATCGGCTCGACGTTGCGCAAGTACGCCATGGAGAGCTCGCCGCCCCAGAAGCGCTCGTGGCTTTGCGCCATCACCACCTGGTCAACCCGCGTGAGCCAGCTCTGGCGCAGCTGCGAGAACACCGCGGTCAGCCCTTCGCCCGCGTTGGCGAGCTCGCCAGCGAACGGGCGTGGATCGCGCGCGTGCAAGACGCCGAGCGCAGGCCCTGCGCGCACTGCATCGCTACGCGCCAGCAACAAGAACGCGGCGCCCTCGCCGCCGAGGCGGCCGTCGGGGTTGCTGTCGCCAAGCACCATGTTGGCGCGCGCGAGCTGCTCCAGGACGCCGCCGGCGGAGAGGCAGTCCAGCCCGCCCACCAGCACCACCGGCGCGGTCTGCAGCGCACGCGCCGCTGCAGCCAACGCGACTCCCCCCCGTTTCACGCCCGCCGATCGTGATGCTGTTCAGCACCCAGCGCAGCGCGACGTGTGGTGGTAGCTCGCGCTCGAGCGCTCGCATCAGCTCGTGTTGCGCCTCTGCGGAGGCGGCCTCGCGCGGGGCTGCGAGGTACACGGGCAACGTCCATACGGAGCTCGCAGTGAGCCCGGAGATCGCCTCGCGCAGTGCCTCGTGCGCAAACACGAGCGCACGGGCCAGCGCATCTTCGCCTTCCAGGTTCGTGCGCCGCGACGCTCTCCCAGTCGTCGAGATGCCGCACCAGGATGGAGTGCAGCTCCGACATCCGCCGTCCGACCCTCGCGTGCGCGCGCCAGGTCAGGCTGAGCCGCATCGCGTCCGTGTCGATGCAGACACCGTCGAGCACCATCGACTGTTGGGTCACGCGGGTTCCCAGCTCGAACTTCGCCACCAGTCGCCAGCGCGGCAGCACGAACCGAAGCTCCCCATCGCGATGCGCACCGATCACGGCTACGGCCTCGCCACCCGTAAGGTGCGGCGTCGCGCACAAGCTGTTGGTTGCGGCGCAGAAAAAGCGTGGATCGAAGTCGTCCGGCCAGCGTGGAGCGCGCTCGCGAACCCAGCGCTCGTCGTACGTTCCTCCGCGTGGGCGCCGCGGCAACCAGGAGCGAGTCACCAGGCCGAACGCGGCGGGCTCGGGGGTGTCCTCCGGGCCGCCGATTTGCGCGTTCGGCTGCTCGAAGTTTGGCAACAGCATGCCATCGGCTTCCCGACTGCTCACAACGAGGCCGCGACCCACGGGGTTGTGCGCACTCGCGTCACGCACGGCCTTCGACGCGCGCTCGTTCGCGACGCCACCGAAGCAGTGCTCGAAGCGGATCGGGATGCGCTCGAAGGCGAGTGGCTTGCTTGGGATGAGCCGCCCGAGCGTGCGCACCCAGCAGCGGTCGCCGATCACGTAGGCCACCTTGCGCAGCGGGCCGATCTGCAACCCGAGCCAAGCTTCGCGAGCTTGCGCCTGCCCTGGCGGTGGCCACGCGCGACCGCGCAAGTGCACATCGGTGCCAGGCTTGGAGAAAGCCATCTGTCCTTCCTCGCGTAGACTCGAGCTCGCCGGGTCTCCCCAGTACGCATCCGCGTCCAGCACCGGTAGTTGCTCATCGAGCACCGTGAGCGATGCGAGCCCGTTCTTCTGGCCAAGCTCGATCGCGAAGTGTCCGGTGACCACGGCCAACATCAACTCCTCGTGCTCGCGGTCGAGCGACGGCAGCACCGTGGCAGCAAAGGGGGGGGAGGTTGATGAGGTTGCCCATTTCAAGCCCAAGGGAAGACGCGAACGGACACGGATGCGACGCTACCCCCCGAGCCGCACGCGGGCAACGTACGATCACCGCTATGGGTGCTCGCTCGCCGCCGAAAATACACGCACGCTTCGACTCATGGAGCACGTGACCCTGGAGAGCTCGTCCACCGCGTTGACCGATGTGTTCGAGGAGTACCTCGACGAGGCGTCGTACTACCTGAAAGTCTTCACACGCAGGCTGGACTCGCCGACGACGCGACTCGACGAACTCGCAAGCTACCCGGAACCGGCGCTGTTCGCGCAGCTCGATGGGCTCGTCGACGCCGCGCGCAGCGACCAAGGGATCCTCGCCGAGGCGCTCGTCGACTAGAGCAACGCCGCTCGCGTGACCGCCGCCGCCATGGTCTCGCTGCACACAGCCGGCCCCGATGCGCTGTCGTCGTCCATCCGCCACGATGACGACGCGCTGCGTCGGCCCGTGATCGACGCGCTCCGTCTGGCGGGCGGACCTGAGCTCGACGCGTGGCTCACGTCGCGGCTTGCGCGGCCCAGCGCCAGGCAGCGCGCTCGGCCTGCTCGAGCTCTCGGCCGCGCGCGGGCTTGCACCACCGCTGTGGTGCAGCGAGGCGCTGACGGCCGACGACCCACGCATGGTCGGTGCCGCCGTGCGCACGTGCGTGTTCGGCGAGCCCAATGTCTACCTGCAGACGCTCGAGGGCCTACTGTACGCGGACAGCGCCGTGGTTCGCGCCGCCGCGCTCATCGCTGCGCTGGCGTGGGGCTCGCCGCTCGGTGCATCCGTGCTGCAGCGCATCGTGCTCGACGATCCCGACGCGTCAGCGCAGTGGCTCGCGCTGTATTGCGCGCTCGGAGGACGGCGAGAGCACGAGCGGTTGCTCGCGTTGCTCGCCGATCCAACGCGTCGGGCGCGCGCGCTGTTTGCTGTCGGCTTTTCCGGCAACGCCATGCTGGTCGACCCTTTGCTCACCTTTCTGACGAGCGCGCACGCGCGAGAGCGCAAGCTCAGCGCCCAGTCGTTGTCGATGATCACTGGCCTGGACATCCTCGATGCCCAGTTCGCTCTGGCGGAGCAGGACGACGCCGAAGATGACAGCGACGATCTCGACGCGGACGAAGATGTCGAGCTGGAGCCCGAAGACGACCTGCCAGAGCCGAACACGCGACCCTTCGCGAAGCCTGCCGCGCGTGGGCGTCCCGCGCAGCGGCCACGGGGCGCTTGCTCGAGGGCGAGCCTTTCGATCGCACCCGCGTGAGCACCACACTCGCGCGCAGCGCGCTACGTCGCCGGCATGTTCACGCGCTCGCGCTGTTCATCCGGAGCCAGAGCAAGCTCGCGTTCGACTCGCGCGCCTTCTCGCACGTCCAGCTCGCGCACCTCGGCGCGCTGACCCGAGCGCACGTACAGCTGGCCGAGGACGTGCTCGGACCGTGGTGAGCGACCACGAGCTGATCTCGCAAGCGCGCGCGGACCCGCGCCCACACGCGCTGCCGAGCCCCCGCTGCGCATATCGACCGGTCCTGCTCGTCGAGCACGAGGGATCGCTTCCACGGCGCGGTCGGTGGCTCGCACGGCCGTTGCGCGCTGGACCGGAATGTCGACGTCAACGCGGCTTGGCACCGAGGACGAGGGGTCTGAGGCAGCGCGCGATGGTCCGCGACCGCTATCACACTCAGCATCACACCCCGCGCTCGAGCAACCGCAACCACTTGTCCTTCCGGTCACTTCCACGTCCCCGCGAAGTGATCAAAATCCTCGTGTCGGCGGTTCGATTCCGTCTCTGGGCACAAAGAAACCGCGGGAAATCGCGGTTTTGTGCTTAACGCGGTCGAGGCGGGTCGTCTCTCCTGTCTCCTGCGTCCCGGTTTCGCGGACTCGTCTATCAGAGACAACATCACACCCGGCGGCGGGGCCAGCGGCGGCAGTTTCGCGAGCGCGTCGCGTTTCGCATCGCTTCCGATGCGCGCGTAGACGCGCCGGACCATCGCGCTCGACGTGTGCCCCATCAGCGACGCCGTGACCGCCTCTGGGACGCCCGCCTCCGCCTGCCACGTTGCGAAGGTGCGCCGCAGGTCGTTCGGGCTCACCTTGGCGATCCCCGCCCGCTTGCAGGCGGCCTCGAGGTCGCGCCGCACGTTGAGCCACCGTGGGAACAGCGGCCGGCCAAGGGGCGTGCTGACCGACCGCGCGAGCAGGATGTCAAACAACTCTGCCGGTGGCGGCAGCCAGCGCTCGGCCGCCTCTGTCTTCGTGCCCGGTATTCGGACACGCCCCTTCTCAGCTTCGACGTCGACTGGCGTGATCCGGTACAGCTCCGAGTCGCGAGCACCAAGGCCGCAGAACGCTTGCAGGTACTCACGCCGCTCAGGGGCAAGCGCCACATAGAGCGCGTGGTAGTCGTTGATCGAGAGCGCACGGTCGCGCGGCTTGTAGTTGCCGATCACGCCCTCTGGAAAGATTTCGTCGGTATCGTACCGGTAGAGCTTGAAGCCATCGGGTCCGCGCTGCTTTGCCATGTAGCGAAGCGCCGAGCGCAGCAGGCCCAGCTCCTTACCCACGGTCGCGATACCTCGGGTGGAGTTCGGGCGGATGCCCTTGATCTCGATTAGCCGGTGTCGATGTACTGCTCGACATGGGAGAGGCGTAGCTCGTTGATTCCACAGTCGGGGCCGAGGAGGCGAAGCAGATGCTTCGCTTTGCTGATGTACTGCGTCATGGTGCCCTCGGCGCGATCGTCTCGCTCGCACTTCGCGAGGTAGCGAGCCAGGGCGAGCTCGATCGTTACTCGCTCGTATTCGGGCGGCGACGCGAAGAACTCGTCTTGGATGAAGAGCGCAGCTTTTCGAGCCAGTGCTTCGTCCGACTGGTAGGTGCCTTTGCGGACCTGCTTGCCTCGGTGATCGTAGAACCACTGCTCGACGACGACGTGTTCTTCAGCAACGCGCTGACCTCTGCGCAAGTCGAGACGCTCGCGCGTGCGCCGAGCTGCACGCGCTGAGCACGTGCGTGCAAGCGCAGGGGCGACGCGCTTCAGCGGCTGCAGCGAGGTCGTCTCTCTGGTTCCTGCGTAATCCTCGTGTCGCGAGAGGTGGTACGACGCGGGGGGGGCGCAGCACGGGATCAGAGAGCGAGCAGGTTTCGGAACGGCTTGCGCGTCTTCCAACGATACGCTCGGAGTTCACGTTGATCCGTGGACAGGATTCGGCCTGTCCCGAGCTCCTCAGCGAGGATGACCAACGAGGCGTCGGCCAGGTCCATGGGCAGGTCGCGATACTTCTCCATAAGCACCTGAATGCGCTCGAGGTGACGTAGCTCGAGATCGAAGACTCGAAACGCGCCCGCACTCGCGCTCCGGACAAAGGCGAGCTCGGCCTCGACGCTGAGACGAGCAGCCAGCACATGGCAGGTCTCGGTCATGACAGGCCAAGTGCAGATTAGCGGCTCTCGAACGCGGTCGAGAGCTTCTGTGGCCGCGCGGTGGAAACGATCTTTCGCATTGGCGAGCGCCAGCCAGAAGCCAGTGTCTGCGATGATCACGTCTTCCCGCGAAGGGAGTCGGCCAGCTCCCGCTTGTAGTCTCGCGACAGGTTCGGCTCGCCGTTGGCACACGCAATGAATCCGGCCTGCTCGAGCGCGCGCCTGGGTCGCGTCTCGCTGCTTCCCTTAACGGTCTCGAAGTAGGCCTCCAACGCTGCTTTGATGATGGCGCTCGCGCTCTTGCCAGTGATCCGTCGGAGCTCCTCGACCTTCTCGGCAAGCTCGTCGTCCACGCGCGCGTTGATGCGGCTGCTCATGTGTCATACATACCGTATGACAAGGGCAGCAACAAGTCCAGACTTGGGCGTCGTGGCTCACACTGTCGGCGGCCACGTCCTCGCGCCGTGCTCGCTCGGTCTCGTTCCAGTTGGCGCTGGTCGCGCCGATTCTGCCATCACTTCCCACATCGTGGCGCACGAGCGGCTCGCGATGCGAACGATCCGTGTTCACCGTCTCGACGAACCTCGCCATGAGGTCGTGCGCGTACCTCTCCGTCAGCGGTCGTTCCAGATGATGGGCGAGCGGCGGATCCATGCGTTCTTGTCGACACAGTCGAGGCAGAACGTTGCCACGTCGGCGCGAGTCACGGTCAGGGCACTCGGCTTCGGGCCACCCACCTCGGTCGTGTGCAGCGGACCGTGGGAGCCCGCGGGCTCGTCGTCGAGACCGACCGCGCGTACCAACGTCCAATCGGTGTTGCTCTTTCGCACGAGCGCGTCGACTCCGTTGTGATCCGCGTAGCCGATCTTGATGTTGCTCGCCTTGATGACCGCGCGGAACCAAAAGGGCGCGGTCTTCCACGAGTCGCCGACGCCGATCGCCGAGAGGAAGACGACTCGCTCGACGTGCTGCTCTGCCGCTACCGCGAGGATGTTGCGCGCCGAATCAGTCATGAACGTCGGCGCGTTGATCTGCTTGGCCCAAGGGTTGTCCGAGGCGCGCGGGTTGTTGTGCGCGACGATGATAGCCTTCGTGCCGTTCATGGCCGCGCGCAGGTCTTCGAGCCTCTCGGGGGTGCCTTGAAGAAGCTCTACGCCGACAGGCGCTTTCAGGGTCTCGGGTCTGCGCACGAGCGCGCGCACCGCGTGGCGGCGCTCTGCCGCCTGCCGGAGCAGGTGAACGCCGGTCCGGCCACTGCCGCCGATGATGAGTACGGACATGAGGACTCCCTGCCTGTCAGGTGGACGGCTTGATTGCGGTGTGGACCGTGACGGCGTAGCCGTCGGGATCGCGGAACGTGAAGACGCGCCCAAAGGGACCATCCGTGACCGGCGCGAGGATCGTCACTCCGGCGTCCGCCAGCGAGCGATGCAGCGCGTCGGCATCTTCTGCTGCGAACCACAACGCCACGCCGGAGCCGAGCTGCGCGACTTTGTCGAGATCGACGAGCGGCTCGCGGACGGCGAAGGGGATCGGCTTGGTATCGAACACGACGGCGTGCGGCGGGCCGGGCATCACAGCCAGCCCGAGTCGCTCCACGTAGAAGCGCTTGGATGCGTCCAGGTCGCGAACCTGGAGCGAGATGAAGCTGGGGCCTAGGACGCGGCTGGAGGACGTGGAAGCACTGGACTTGTTCATGGGGTCTCCGCGTAGTATCAGGGAGCTGATAACATATTATCAGGGACCTGATATTGTCAACACACGGCATGCCTCAGCTCTTGGCCCGACGTCTCGGTTACGCGCTCAAGCGCGCGCAGCACGCGCTTCGTACGGCGATGGACGACGCGCTTCGACCACTGGGCCTCACCACTCCCCAGTACTCGGTCCTGAGCGCGCTCGAGCTCGATCCGGGGATCTCGAACGCTGCGCTGGCGCGCGCCGCGTTCGTCACCGCACAGACCATGCAGGGCATCGTCGCGAACCTCGAGCGAGCAGCCCTTCTCGCACGAAGCGAAGACCCCGGTCACGGACGCATCCTCCGGGGCAAGCTGACCAAGAGGGGAGAGAAGACGCTGCAAGACGCGCATCGGCATGTCGCCGACGTGTTGCTTGTGATGCTCGCCACGGTCGAGCCCGACGAAGCCCAGCGCCTCACGAGCCGCCTGATCGAGTTTGCGGAAGCGATCGAAGGCGCGAAAGGAGACCGCGCGGCCCGGTCCGCCAGGAGCGGTGCGTCCGGTCGTGCGCGACGAAGATCCTGACGGTTCGACGCGGGGACCTGCATCAACCTGCTGGACCTGACGAAGCTGCCGGCACGCCATCGCGCTCACGGACGTGTGAGCCAGCTTCGTAGCAGCGCTCCGTACAGCTGCGCGTCGCGGCGGCCTTGCGCGATCGCCTCGTCGATGCGCGCGTGGCGTGTGTAGTCGAGGGCGCCAACGGCGAGCGGGCGACTGGGTGCGATGGAGAGCGTGGCGCCTGCGATGCGCGCGGGTCCGTGGTCGTGGTGCGCGCGCAGCACGAGCCTGCGCGCAGGTCTCGGGGCGCCGGGCGGAACTCCGGGGGGCATCGTGCAGGATGCAGCCGTCGAGCAGCGTGCTGCGACCGACGCGACCGGCGGGCACGAATGGAGGCACCGCGCCCGAGGCGAGCACCATGCCGCACTTCGACGATCAGCACGTGGACCTCGTGCGCAACGGCAGCTACTTGGTGCTGCGCCAGCTGGAGCAGGACGTGTTCGGCTTCTGGAAGGGGCTCGCGCAAGCTACCGAGAGCCGCGCTCAGCGCGATTGGCTGGCCGCCAAGCTCGTCGGGCGCTGGCCCAGCGGCGCGCCGCTCTCGCTCGCGCCCGAGCGCGATCGCCCTGACCTCGCCGACGTGGACGACTTTGGCTACGCGCACGATCGTGAGGGCTTGCGCTGCCCGCTCGGTGCGCACGTGCGCCGCGCCAATCCGCGCGACGCGCAGCTCTCGGACGACCCTGCGCTCGCGACGCGTATGGCGCGTCAACACCGCATCCTGCGCCGGAGTCGACCGTACGGAGCGCCGCTGCATGCTTCGTTCGACGTCGACGCGCTGCTCGCGCGCGGCGATGATGGCGTCGCGCGCGGCCTGATGTTCGGCTGCTTCAACGCGGATCCCTCACGGCAGTTCGAGCTGATCCAGGAAGCGTGGCTGCACAACCCCTGCTTCGCGCACCTGCGCGACGAGGTCGATCCGCTGCTGCGTGTGGGAGAGCCCGGCAGCTTCACCGTGCAGGCGCGCCCGCGGCCGCAACACTTCCACGGGCTCGCGCGTGCCGTCACCGTGCGCGGTGCGGCCTACCTGTTCCTGCCCTCGGTCCCGGCGCTGCGCTTCCTGGCGGCGCACGCCAACCAGCGGTTCAACAACGAAGGAGGTGCTCGCGATGTCGCGCTTTGACTGGAGCTCGAGGCTCAAGAACGCCGCATGGTCGTACGCGCTACGCTCGCGGCCGATCATCAAGCTCGGAGAGCGTTTCCCGGGCGTCACCGTGCTCACCCGTCGCGACGATGTCGCCGACGTGTTTGCGCGTCATGAGGAGTTCAGCGTCGCCACCTACGGCGTACGCCTCAAGGCCTGCATCGGTCCCTCCGTGCTGGGCATGGCGGACGGACCGGTCTACCGGCGCGAGCTGAACCTGATGCGCTCGGTCGTTCGACGCGAGGACGCTGCGCTGATCCGCGGGTTGGTGGCTGGCTTCGCGGGCGAGCTTATCGATCAGTCGACACGCTACAAGGCGCGCATCGACCTCGTGAGCGAGCTGTGCGATCCGATCGCGCTGCGCTTCATCGAGTCTTACTACGGACTGCCCGATCCCGGTCAGGGGCAGCTGCTGCGCTGGCTGCGCATGCTGTCTTACTACGTCTTCAACCTCTACTTCCTGACTGGACCAAAGGTCGAGATCCCGACCATTCGCGGCTGCGAGAGCCTGCTCGCACACGCGCAGCAGGTCGCACGCTCGCGGGAGGGGCAGAGTGACGAGCGCGACATCCTGGGTCGCCTGCTCGGGCGCGTGCGTGATCCAGCGCTGGGCTTCGACGTCAACGACGTCGCGCGTATCTTGCTCTCCTTCATCTCTGGCGGAACCCCACGCAGTTCCCGCGTCGGTCGCCCCGCCCACGAGCGCCTGCTGTTCGGCGACTCGCTGCACCGCTGCTTCGGCGAGCACATCGGCATGGAGCTGGTGACGCAGGTCGTGAAGTCCGTGCTGGCGCTGCCGCAGCTCACGCGCGCTCCCGGCGCGGAGGGTCGCGTGCAGACCGGCGACAAGGACCGCTACCCCGACTTCTTCTATCCCGCACGAATGATGGCTGACGTGAACCGAGAGGAGAGCTCCGATGCAAGCGACGCACATCGACACGGATTCCAGGCTGCTGCAGCTGCTGAATAACGCGAACGCGCTGCTCGCGGTGGGCGAGGTCGAGGGCGGCATGACGCTGTTGGTCGATGGGCTGCAGGACCTGCGCTCCAGCTTGCCTCCGGAGGCCTGGCGCAGCGCGTGCGGGGACTGCCTGGCGCACCCGATCCGCAACACGGTCCATCAGGATCCGCTCACGCGGCGCGCCTTCCACAAGCCTCGCGGCTACGCAGGGGATGCGGTGACGATCGACTACTACTACGGTCACTGGGACGGACTGCTCGACGACGTGACGCCGCTCGGCATGCGGCTGCTGAGCTTCGTGTCTGCACATCCGGCGGCGCAGGCCGTGCGCTACCGGCGCGACTACATCGCGCGTGTGCTCGACGCGGAGGCCCGGCGCAAGCCGCTGCGAGCGCTCTCGGTGGCGAGCGGTCACGTGCGCGAGGCGCACCACTGCCAGGCGTTGCGCACGGGCGGCGTGTCCGAGCTGGTCGCGCTCGATCAGGACCCGGAGAGCCTGGCGCTGGTCGCGAGCACGTTCGCGGGGCTGCCGATCACGCCGCTGCGCGCGCGCATTCGCGACCTGCTGCCCGGCAAGCTGGAGCTCGGCAGCTTCGACCTCGTGTACTCGCTCGGCCTCTACGACTACCTCGAGCGCGACACTGCGCGCACGCTCACCGAGCGGCTGGCGTCGATGCTCGCCGCGGACGGCCTGCTCGTGCTCGCGAACTTCCTGCCGGAGATGCCCGCCAGCGGTTACAGCGAGAGCTTCACCGACTGGCCGCTCGTCCTGCGCACGCAAGCGGAGATGGAGGCGCTGACCACGAACCTCGATGCCTCACGCTTCGTGACCCACAGCGAGCGCGACCCCTGGAGCGCGGTGACGTACCTGACCGTACGCCGGCGCGCCTGATGGGTGCCGGCGACCCCCGTTGACGTCCTCGCCGGATCGAGCGAGGAGAGCACTTGCCGACCGGAGTGGGGCGAGGTTCCTCGTCGACACCGGAGGTGGATGATGACGGCGGAAGACGAAGTTCGGCGCGAGCTGGAGTCCTGGGCTGCGCTCTCGCGGGTGAGGTGCTCGTGCTCGAAGACATCGAGGTTACGTGGGGGCTCAACCGCCAGGCGCGCACGGAGCTCGCGCCATGAGTGACAGAGACGAGCTGCGCTCGCTGGTCGCGAGCTGGCTGGAGGCGATCCGGGCGGGCGACCTCGACGGCGTGCTCGCGCGGCATGCAGACGACGTCGTGCTGTTCGACGTCGCGCCACCGCTATGCCACCGCGGGTTGGCTGCATGCCGCGAGGCCTGGGCGCCATTTCTCGACGGCGGTCCGCACCGTACCTTCGAACTGAGGGAGCTGTCGCTCCACGTGGGGGCCGACGTTGCGTTCGCGCACGCGCTGGCGCGGACCGATCAGGACGAGGAGGTCGCGGTGCGCGTCACGCTCGGCTTCGCGAAGCGCGGTGGGCGTTGGGCGATCGTGCACGAACATCACTCCGCGCCAATTACCGCCTAGCGCGGCGACGCGGTACGCTCCGCTCAGGAAGCATGGGCCGCGATACTCTCCTCCACGTTGCGTTGATCTGGATGGCGGCGTGCACGGACCGGAAGCCGGCCGAGACGTTGCCGCCCGTGGGTGCCAACAGCCTGCGCGCGGTGCAGGACTTCTCTGCGATCGCGGACCGCGACGAGCGCGCCCGCGCGATGTTCCTGGAGGCCTCGAAGGTCCTTCTGCATCCGCGCTGCAGCAACTGCCACCCGCAAGGCGACGCACCGTTGCAGGGCGACCGACAGCAGCTGCACGATCCGCCCGTGGCGCGCGGTCCCGCAGACAACGGCGTGCCGGCGCTCGAGTGTACCTCGTGCCATCAAGACGCGAACGTGGAGCTCGCGCGCGTGCCAGGTGCGCCGCACTGGCAGCTGGCACCGCTGAAGATGGCGTGGGTCGGCAAGACGCCGCAGGCGATCTGCGAGCAGCTCAAGGACCCCGCACGCAACGGCGAGCGCACGCTCGACGCAATCGTCGAGCACGTGTCGCACGACGCGCTCGTGGGCTGGGGTTGGAGCCCGGGACACG
>DASUME010000253.1:0-4572 GCA_036277895.1 Polyangiales bacterium | reverse complement strand
GGCGACCGTGCTCATGTACCTCACTGCGCGCGCGGCGTATCGGCATGGCGATGCAGTGTTCGCCGCGCTGGCCGCGTTGTTCGGCACGCCGCTGTTCTGGTACATGACGCGCCAGCCGTGCTTCTCGCACGCAGTCTCGGCGTTCACGACCGCCCTCTTGCTCTGGGTGTGGCTGCGCCGCTACGGCTCGTTCGAGCGCGCGCGCTGGTTCGGGTTGGGGCTGTTGTGCGGGCTGGGCATGAGCGTACGCGGCAGTGCGATGGTGCACGCCGCGGCGCCCGGCCTCGAGCTGCTCACGTCTCGACGGGCGCCGCTCAAAGAGCGCGCCCGGTGCGGCGCGCTGTTCGCGGCCGGTGCACTGCTCGGGTTCTTGCCGCAGATGATCGCGTGGAAGCTGATCTATGGGAAGTGGCTCACCCAGCCGCAGGGCGACGACTTCATGATGTGGTCGAGCAGCCGCTACCTGACCGTGCTGTTCTCGACGCGCACGGGCTGGAACGGCTGGCATCCGCTGGTGAGCTTCGGCTTCCTCGGCCTGATCGTGGCCTCGATGCGCAGCACGCTGCCCGAGTCGATGCGCCGCCTGGCCCAGGGCTCACTGCTCGCGCTCGCGGCCTCCGCGTTCTTGAACGGAGCCACCGGCGACTTCTACGGTGGCTGGGGCTTCGGCGGGCGCCGCTTCGTCGACTGCACGATCTACGTCGCGCTCGGCACCGCGCAGCTGTTCGCGCTGCTCGGGGAGCGCTCGCTGTACGACGCGGTCGCGCGCACGCTGCGCGTGGGCATCCCGGCGGCGGTTGCGCTGCTGGTCGGCTGGATCAGCTACGACATGTCCGACCACTACCTCACCGGCGAGATGGTCGACCATCCGATGCCCATGAGCCGCTTCTACAAGGGCGCCCTCACGCGCGCGTTCGACGGCGTGTACGCGTTCACCGGTAACCTCGGCTCGATCCCGGAGAGCTGGTGGTTCGCGAGCAACGGCGGCGTGTCCCCGGAGCGCTGGGACGTGTCGGGCTCGTACGAGCAGATCGACCTGACCGAGATGCCGTTTCCGTTCTTCATGCCGTGGGTCGCGCTCGCGGGCTACGGCGACGAGCTGCTGTTCGAGGGACAGCGTTGTCGCTGGCTGCTCGCGCCAGAGGGCCGGTTCACGTTCACGCAGCGCGTGAGCGAGGATCTGCGCGCGACGCTGCGCCTGGCGGGCGTGGTGCCCGGCACGCGCATCACGCTGAGCATGGATGGACACACGCTGCTCGAGACGGAGCTGAGCGAGCACGTCCAGGACTACTCGTTCGTGATCCCGAAGGCGCTGGTGCGCACGGGCAGCAACTTCGTGCGCGTGGTGCAGTCGATCCCTCCGAGTGAGTCGAACGAGATCGGCGCGACCGGCGTGAAGTTGGCGCACGACGTGTCGGCGCGCAGCGCGGGCTGGGGGGTGGGCATGCAGTCGTCGTTCGCGGTCGACGGCGTGAACAGCAAGAAGGGCGGACGTGGGCTCACGATGTTCTGGCTCGACGGCAGCGAGCGCATGCAGAAATTCGACACCTTCGGCGATCCAGGCGCGCCGGCCGCGTTCCTGGCCGCGGTCGAGGCACTGCCCGCGCAGACTCCCGTGGCGCTGGCCGTGTCCGACGACGCGAGCACGTCGTGGAGCGCGCCCGGCGACGCGGCGATCGGGTTGCTCGGCGGCAAGCGCTCGCTGGCCGGCCAGTTCCGCGCCAGCTACGCGCTGATCGGCGTCAAGGGCGCGCAGCCCGGCAGCGCGATCGAGTCGTTCTCGCTCACGCACGCGGTGCACGCGACGCTGGGCCGCCCGTACTCGAAGGCGATCCGCGGAACCATCTGGCACGAGCTCTGGCTACGCCCCGCAGCCGGCGCCGCCGGCCGCAGCGGAAGACGCTGAGGCGCCTACCAGGCGGGCCGGATCGGCGGGAGCTTGCCGCCGTGGGTGGCCTCGAGCACCTCGATCAGGTCGCGACGCAGCGCGGAGACACGCGCGGCGCCGATCACGCGCGCCCACTCGGCCTCCAGCTCGACGTAGATCCGCTCCGCGGCCTCGAGCACGCGCTTGCCCTTGGCGCTGATGTGCAGGAGCTTGGCGCGCGCGTCCTCGGGGTGCGGCTTGCGCACGAGGTAGTTGGCCTGCTCCATCGCGTCGACGAGCTTGGAGGCCGCCTGCTTGGTCATGTCCATGAAGCGCGCGATGTCGTTGCCGGTCAGCGGACCATCGCGCGAGGCGAGCAGCACGAACGCGAACGCAGGCCGGAGCTCGCGAAAGCCCTCTGCCTCCAGGCGTTCGTGCAGCCGGCTCACCAGGACGTACGAGCTCATCGCGAACAACCGTGCCAGCGGTACCTTAGCCATGCACCGAGCTTACTGCGCCCAGGGCGGCGAGATCAGCTCGCCGCTCGCGAGGCGCGCCTGTCCGCCGACCGGGAAGCAGCACAGCAGCTCGGACGCCGCGTGGGCGGTCACGGAGAACTCGACGTCCGCGGGGACGACGATCGCATCGCCTACGCCGGCGCGCTGCGCGCGGCCCTGCATCGTCACCGTGAGCTCGCCGGCCAGCACGACGAAGATCTCCTCGCGCGTGAGGCTGTGCGGAGCGCTGGCCGCGCCCGCCGCGAAGCTCACCCGCCAGACTGCGTTCTCGCGCGTGCCTCGACTCGGGGTCGCGAGCGAACGAAAGCGAACGTTGGGGATCTCGTGCGTCCACTCGCTGGGTGCCTGAATCACCGCCATCACGGCCTCCTATGGTCAACTTGGGTGACTATAGGAGGCTTCTGCGAGATGGTCAATTCAGTTGACTTTGTGCGCGATCGAGCCGTCGCGCGAGCAGGCCGAGGGCGAGCATGCTCGCCAGCGTGAGCGCGAGCAGGCCGAGGATCTCGGGCGCGTGCGGCGCGTTGGGGGTGAGCGTGAAGTCGTGGCGCGGCACGTCGGCCAGGGCGAGCTCGCTCACGGGGCGCGCGTGGAAGATGGCCGGGTAGAAGAACTGCTTCATGCGCTCGTGGTGCTGCGCGATGCTGTCTTGCTGCGCGTGGCGTGCGGCGAGGTCGGTGGCGCCGAGGCGCGTGAGTGCGCGCTGCACGGCGAGCGGCGGCAGCGCGCTGGCGACGCGCGAGGTCCAGAGCTCACCGCGCTCGGCCTCCGCGCGATGGGCCGCGAGCTCGGGCTCGACCGCGAGATCGGCGACCTCTTGCATCGCGTAGTACCAGGCCCAGGAGAACTCGTGCTCGGGGATCGGCGTGCTCGCCCACTCGGGGCGATGGCGCAGGAAGGGCGCCATCGTGACGGCCTTTGGCTTGTCCCATCCGGCGTTGAGCAGCTCGCGCTGACGCAGCGTGAGCGCGATGCCTCCCTGCGTTCGCGCGCCATCGATCCAGCCGTTGGCGATCGCGGGCAGCACGATGCACAGCGCCATCCAGCCGCCGAGCAGCACCAGCGCGCTCCACTGCGAGCCACGTCCCAGCGCGGCGACCGCGCCGCACAGGCCGGCCCAGAACGCGACGTACAGCGCGAGCACGCCGAGCCAACCCAGCGCGCGCACGTCGAGCGGCAGCCCTGCGAGCCAGACCGCGATCGCAAACGCGATCCAGGCCGCGCTCAACGCCAAGCCCGCGCGCAACGTGAGCCGGAGCGCGATCAGCTGACGGTATGGCGTCGCCTGAGAGCGCACCAACGCCGTGGTGCCCAGCGTCTCGTCCGCGGAGGCGACATCGAAGCAGAGCGCGATCACGAGCATCGGCAACAGGAACGTCACCACGAAGGCGTAGTCGAAGCTGCCGGTGAGCTGGCGCAGCGGGCTCCCGAGCTCGCTGCCGTACATCTGTGGGGTGAGGCTGAGCAGGCGCAGGTGTTGGCTGAACGGATGCACGTCGCGCAGGCCGGTCGCGAGCGGCGTCCATGCGTTCGGGCGCTGCGCGGTGGGCAGCGCGAAGTAGTAGAGCAGCAGGCCGAGGTCGCGCGCGTGCTTCTTGGCGAGCAGCTCGCTCTGCTCGCGCAGGAACGGCTCGCGCTCGGCGAGCACGGCGTGCTCGCGCTCGACGCGCGCGTTGCCGGCCAGCACGGCGAGCACACTGAGCGCCACGTACAGCGCGAGCAGCGCTGGCAGCGTGCGAGCGCGCAGCACCTGGCGGAGCTCGAGCAGCGCGAGCGCGCTCATCGCAGGCTCCCTTCGCGTCGAAGCGCCAGCGCGGCGATCACCACCGCGCACCACGCCAGCAGGCCCACGACCGCCGCGTGCCAGCTGGATGGCTGCTCGCGCAGCGCGGGCGCGCGGTACACGAACGGCGCGAAGCCCTGCCAGTGCTCGTGCGAGGCGCGCTGTAGCTTGTCGTCGGCACCGTAGCGCAGGTGCTTTGCGTGCAGGTCGTTGAGCTGCGCGATGAAGCCGAAGCGGTGCGCCTCCGCTTGCTCCAGGAAGTCGGCGTAGCGGTCCGCGTCCGTACCTGCGATCGCCATCGACAGGGATCGGATCAGCAGCACGGGTGAGAGCGCGCCCCAGTGCACGAGCTGCGCGGCTTGCGCGCGCTGCGCCTCGTACACGCGCTGGTAGTAGCGGTCGTA
>DASUME010000252.1:0-17226 GCA_036277895.1 Polyangiales bacterium | reverse complement strand
AGCGCATCGTGTTCGACAAGCTCAAGGGCTGGAACGATCCCGGTGTCGACGACGCGCGCGAGACGCTGCGCACCGCGTACGAGATGCTCGACCGGCAGCTGGGCGACGCGTGGGCGATCGGCTCTTCGTTCACGCTCGCGGACTGCGCGGCCGCGCCTGCGCTGTTTTACGCGCGCACGCTGGAGCCGATCGCGTCGAAGAAGGTCGAGGCGTACTTCGAGCGCCTGATCGCGCGTCCCTCCGTCGCGCGTACGCTCGAAGAGGCGCGGCCGTGGATCGCGAACTATCCGTTCGCGGACCGGGTCGAGGCGCGCTTTCGGTGAGCGAGAACCTCGACTGCACCTCCCACACACTCGCGGCTCCGCCCCCGTGCGGCACCGAGGAGCTGCTCGACCGCTTGGCTGCCCTACTTTCGAGCCGCTAGGCGCTGATCGAGATCGTCCAGCTGCGCGAGTACCTGCGCGCGGGCGGGGCCGCCGAGCACGTTGCGACGCTCGACCATCGTCTCGGGGTCGAGCGCGGCGAAGATGCTCTGCTCGAATGCGGGGTGCTCCTCGCGGAAGTCCTCGAGCGACAGCTCGGCCAGGATCTTGTGCGCCTTGACCGCGCGCGCGACCAGCCGGCCGGCGACGTGGTGGGCATCGCGGAACGGCACGCCGCGCTCGGCGAGGTAGTCCGCGATCTCGGTGGCGTCGAGGAAGCCCTCGCGCAGCGCCTTGCGCATCGCGTCGGCATGAAAGCGCGCCTCGGCGAGTGCGCCGGACAGCACGTCGAGGCTGTCGTCGACGGTGTCGAACGCGTCGAACACCGGCGGCTTGTCTTCCTGCAGATCACGGTTGTACGCGAGCGGCAGGCCCTTGAGCAGCACCAGCATGGTGACGAGATCCCCCACCACACGCGCGCTCTTGCCGCGCACGAGCTCGGCCATGTCCGGGTTCTTCTTCTGCGGCATCATCGACGAGCCCGTCGTGAAGGCGTCGCTCATCTGCAGGAAGCCGAACTCCTGCGTGCTCCACAGCACCAGCTCCTCCGAGATGCGCGACAGGTGCACCGCGCAGTTGGCGAGCGCAGCCAGCGTCTCGACCAGGAAGTCGCGGTCGGCGGTGGCGTCGAGCGAGTTGCGCGTGGGGCGATCGAAGCCGAGCGCCCTGGCGGTGGCGTGGCGATCGAGCGGGAAGGTGGTGGAGGCGAGCGCGCCGGAGCCGAGAGGGCACTCGTTCATGCGCCTGGCGGCGTCTTCGAGCCGGCCGCGATCGCGGTCGAGCATCTCGGCCCAGGCCAGCAGGTGATGCGAGAGCCGCACCGGCTGCGCGCGCTGCAGGTGTGTGTAGCCCGGCATCAGCACGTCGATCTGCTGGCGCGCGCGCAGCGCGAGCACACGCTGAAAGCGAACGATGCGCGCGATCGTCCCGTGGCACGCCTCGCGGGTCCACAGCCGCATGTCGGTCGCGACCTGATCGTTGCGGCTGCGCGCCGTGTGCAAGCGCCCGCCGGCGGTGCCGATGCGCTCGGTCAGCACGGCCTCGATGTTCATGTGCACGTCTTCGCGCGCCGGGTCCCACTGCAGCTCGCCGCGCGCGATCTCCTCGCGGATGCGCTCGAGGCCGGCCTCGATCTGCACGGCATCCTGCGCGCTGATGATGCCCTGCGCCGCGAGCATGCTCGCGTGTGCCTTGGAGCCGCGGATGTCCTGGTCCGCCAGGCGCTTGTCGACGTCGATGCTCGCGCTGAACTTGGCCGCGACTTCAGCCGGCTCTTGCTCGAAACGTCCACCCCAGGCCTTGTCTGACATTGCGTAGCTCCTTGGAGCCCAGGTGTACCCGTCTTCTCTCCTCCGTCGAGACCTCGCGTCCCGTCACCGTTCCGTCACGCGCAGGATGCGCGGGCTGAGGCAGCCGGCGTCGATCGCCAGGGCCGCCAGCACGCACGCCCAGCCGGGCACCATCGACAGCGCCGAGAGCAGCGCCAGGCCACCACCCAGGCCTGCGAGCGCCCAGACCAGCCGCAGTGCGCGTCGCGTTTCGCGTGCGATCGCGAGCGCATGGGTGGCGTCACGCAGGTCCGAGGACGCGCTGAGCACGTCGTGCGAGATCGCGCGCAAGTCGCCCGGCGCGTGCACCTCCGGCGCGCCCTCCAGGCACACGCCGACGTCGGCCGCGGTCAGCATGCCGCCGGCGTCTTCGGCGCTCCCGATCGCGGCCACGCGCGCCTCGCCGTCGCGCAGCCGGCGCAGCTCGCTCTCGCGTTGCTCGCGCGTCAGCTCGGCCTTCACCTGCAGCACGTCCAGCGTGCGCGCGAGCGCCTCGACCGTGTTGCGATGATCCCCGGCCACCAGCTCGACCTCGAGCCCCAGATCGAACAGCGACTGCACCGCCAGCCGCGCCTCGCCGCGCAGCTCCTGCGCGAACACGAACAGGCCGCGCACGTGCCCGCCCAGCGCGAGCAGCACCACCTTGTGCCCGTCCTGCTCCGCCTGCTGCGCCTCGCGATCGGCGACCGCCACGCTCACGCCGGCCTGCAGCAGGGCGGCGCGGCTGCCCAGCACGAGCGCGCCCTGGCCGTCGGTCAGCCCGCTGATCCCCGCGCCGCGCACGAACGCGAGCCTGCGCACGATCGCGGGCTCGATGCCAAAGGTGGCCGCATGCCGCCGCACGGCGCGTGCGATCGGATGGCCATCGGCCGCCGCCTCTGCACCGAGCGCCCACGCCAGCAGGGCATCGCGGTCGATGTCGGACGCGATCGCGTGGACCTCCACGAGCGTGTAGATGCGCTGCACCAGCGTGCCCTCGACGCGCAGCACCGCGGTGTCGATCTGGCCCGCGCGCTCGAGCGCGGCGCCGTCGCGGAAGAAGGTGCCGCGTGCCGCGCCGCGGATCACCGCGCGCTGCAGGGCATTGAGCACCCCGCGCGAGGCCGCGAGCAGCGGCAGCACCGCCAGCGCGCCACCGAGCCCGGCCAGCTTCGTGCTCGCCGTGCCCGGCGCGACGAGCGCACACGCGAAGGCGCCGATCACGGCGGCCAGGCCCGGCGCCAGGGCACGCACCCGCGCCGCCCGCTGCGCCGAGGGCGCCACGCTCTCCAGCGCTCGGTCGGGCGTGGCGAGCGCCCGGAACAAGGCGCGCTTGGAGCCCACCGCGGTCGCGCGCACGCGCAGCGCGCCGTGGATCACCAGCGCACCGCCCAGCACCGCCGCACCCACGCGGCGTCGGGTCGCGAGCCGCGCCTGCGGGTAGGGCAGCAGCTCCGCGTCGCCCTCTTCGACCACGCCGTCGACCGGCACCACCGAGCCCGGCTCGACCCACACGTGATCGCCCACGCGTAGGCTGTTCAGCGCGCGATCCGAGGCCTGGCCGTCTTGCGCGATCACGCGCACGCGGGTCGCGCTGCGCGCCTCGAGCTCCGCGCGTAGCGCCACCACCAGCGCGTGCGCGCGCTCCAACCAGTGCTCGCGCGCCCAGCTCACCAGCAGCGTGAGCGCCGCGCTGGCGATCCACAGCTTCGCGTGCGCGGAGTCCGCCAACACCCCTGCGAGCGAGAACGCGCCCACCGCGAGCGTGGGCGCGAGCCAACCGACCACGCCGGCCTGCTCGCGCGTCGCGCTGCTGCGGCTCGCGAACGCGGCGGACGCGACGACCAGCACCACGGCGGCGATCGGCGTCGCGTAGGGCTGGCGCAGCAGCGGCAGTGCGCTGGCGCCGGCGGCGAGCCACGGCCAGAGCGGCGTGGTCGCGCGGCCGGGCACGATCCGGCGTGCGACCGGCTCGAGCGACTTCGGCGCGACGCGCGTGGGCGGCACGCTGGGCAGCGGCTTCACCGGAGCGGCGAGCGGGCGCGCTTGCACCACCGGCGCGGGTTCGACCCGCTGCGCCCGCGCACGTTCTTGCACCTGCTGCTGCGCGCGGCAGCTGCGGCTGCAGAAGAACTCGAAGCCGCGCTCGGTCGCGCGCACGCACGCCGCGCGCAGCGGATCCACACCCGTGGCGCAGGTCGCGCAGGGCGCCGACGGGAAGTACGGCATCACGTCTGCCGTGGCAGGCGTTGGTTGCACGGCAGGAGGCGGCGCGAAGACCGGCGGCGGCGCGTCGACCACCTCGACGGGAGGAGGAGGCGGCGAGTCGCCCACGACCACCGCGTGCGTGCGCATCACGCTGTCGAGCGCACGCTGGCGCTCGGGCGGGGCCGCGGGGTTCGCGAAGCGGTCGAGGTGAGAGCCCGTCCAGCGCGCGTGGTGGAGCGCCGCGGCGCGCAGCGGATCGTCGGGGAGCGGCGTCGCGAGCGGCTCCGTCAGCGCGGGCTCGGGCGCGGACTTCTTGCGCGGCGTGCTCGACTTGCGCGGCTTCGGTCCCTTGGGCGCCTCGGCCTTGGCGATCCCGCTCTCGCGCTTGGCGCGCGGCTTCTTCGGCTTCTCCCCCGGCTCGGAGCTGCGCGTCTTACGCGGCTTCTTGGGCTTCTCCGGCGGCTCGAAGTGCGGCGTCAGCTCGACGTCCTCGTCGCTCAGCTCGCGCGCGGAGAAACCGCGCGCTTCGGCTCGCAGCTCGGGCGCCGGGGGCTTGGGGGAGGGCGCGCGCGCCATCAGCCGCCCGTCTCGAGCGCGTACACGCTCCCCTTGTCGAGCGACACCACGGTGCCCTTGCCGATCGCCGCGATCGAGCCGTGCCAGCCGCTCGGCACGTCCGGCGCGCTCCAGAAGAACAGCCAGCGCGCATCGCGCGGCGCCAGGTTCACGCAGCCGTGGCTGCGCTGGTTGCCGAACTTGTCGTGCCAGAACGCCGCGTGCAGCGCGTAGCTGCCGAGGAAGTACATCGTCCACGGCACGTCTTCGATGCTGTACGGCCCGTCGGCCACGTCGTCCGCCATGGTGGTGGCCACATGCTTGGCGTGCAGCCGGAACACGCCCACCGGGGTGGCGTGATCGTCGAGCCCCGACGCGATCAAGGTCGCGAACACGGGCTTGTCCGCCTCGTACGCGGTCAGCGTCTGGCGGTCGAGGTCGACGCGGATCCAGCGCTCGGTCTTGCCGGTGTGCTTGGGCCGCGCGACCTTCTCGATCACGCGCACGCTCTGCTCGCGCAGCAGCAAGCCCTCGGTGGTCACGTAGTAGCGCGCGCCGCCGCGTTTCACGACCTCGCCGGTCAGGCCGTGCGCGCTGTGCACCTTGAGGTCGTCGCCGGCCTTGATCGGCTCGCCCGTCACCGGGTGCTGCCGCAGCGCCTTCACGCCCGGCCGATACACGAACGCCAGCGGCAGGTTCAGCCGCCCGCCGAGCGCCACGCCGAGGCCCTGCGGTTGCTTGGAGTCGCTCAGCTCCTCGGCGCGGATGTAGCCGCCGCGCACCGTGCGATAGAACGAGCGGCCGGTGGCCTCGTCCGTGACCTGCCGATCGACGCTGACGTAGAAGCCCGGCTGCATGCGCATGCGCACCAGCGGCAGCAACGGCGGCGGCACGTTCGCGAGCGGGCTCACGCCGGCGTCCCCGACCGCCTTGGGAAGCGGCTTCGCGAACGCACCCTTGATCGCGAGCTCTTCCTCGGGCGTGGGCATACGCAGGTACTGCGGCACGTCGACGCGGGTGGTCTTCATGAACCGGTACGGCAGCGGATCGCTCAGCGCCGGCAGGATCGGCGGGTCGTTGTACTTGGGCGGGTTGGCCGCCACGGTGACGCCCTCGCCGTTGCACACGAAGCCGCCGCCGAGCGCCTCGAACCAGCCCTTGGCGCAGCCGTCGAGGGAGACCTGCTCGCTGGCGCGAAAGCGGGCTCCGCGCCGCAGGTAGCCGAGCACGCGCGAGGTCTTGAGTGGCTGCTCGAACACGTTGGCCATGTGGTGCTGGGCGATGCCGTACGCCGGGTGCGTGCGGTCGGCCGGATCGGGTGCGACCAGCCAGGGTGGCGGCAAGCTCTTGGCGGCGCTGATCAGCGCCACGCTCGCGTCGCCGGCCTCCAGCCCGCCGCGCGTAGCGTCGCGCTCGCTGCACGCGAGCAGCGTCATCAGAGCCAACCATCGCCAACCGTGCATCATGGTGTCTTCAGATCCCCGAGCTGCCAGCGCGCGTCGAAGAAGCCGCGCAACGGCTTCTTGGGCCCCGGGACGAGCCGCGGACGCGCACTCGTGCTGCCAGCATCGTACACGACCCAGTCGGGGACGAAGTCGGGCAAGTTCATGCCGCGCTTCACGCCGTCCAGCGTGGGCCCCGTGAACACCAGCACGTAGCGCTCGGGCGCCTCGGGATTCGGGTAGATGAAGCGTGTGCCCGCGCCCTTGGCGTCGACGCGCTGCGTTCCGACCAGCACCGCGTCGCCGTCGACCCGGATCGGCAGCCTGGTCGCGATCCGGTCGAGCACCACGTTGTCCCCGGGCGCGCCGTAGAGCACGAGCGTGGCATTGCGAGCGATCTCGGGCGTGACCGCGCTGTCGGCCAGGACTTCCTGCTCGACGTTCCACAGCCAGAGCGGGTAGCCGCGCGCCCCTTTCTCGGCCAGCTGCTTCAGCGCCGCGGTGTCTTCGGGTCGCTGCGTTCCATACACGTGCACCATGCGGCCGTAGTAGGCGTCGGTCTGCGGACCGCTCAGGCCGCTCTTCTTCGCGAGCCCCCCGTCTTGCGGCGTGCCCAGCTTCCAGCCGCCGTCCTTCACGAAGTCCAGCTTTCCGCCGGCCTTGGCGCCTTCGTACACCTTGGTGCCATCGACCCAGACCTGCACTGCGTCGCGCTCGAGCGGCACGTCGTTCGTGTGCAGCGCGAAGGCGCGCGTGTTCTGCGTGCTGACGTCGACGCGCACGCCGTCGGTGGTCGCGAGGAGCTTCGCCAGGTCGGGGTAGCTCTCGAAGCGCGTGACCTCGAGCCAGTGCTGGCGCGCGGCGCGGTAGTCGCCGCTGATCAGGTGCACCTCGCGCGGCTTGGGCTTGCGCTTCACGTCGAGCAGCTCGCCGTACACCTTGCCGTGGCGATGCACGATGTAGAGCAGGTCGTGGCCGGCCTCGAACCACTTGCCCGTGCGCGGGATCTTCGTCTTCGCGAGCATCGCGTCCAGCTCGCGGATGAAGGCGGGCTTCATCGGGCCGGGGTCGACGTCGCCATGGTAGTAGCGAAAGTCGGTGTTGTACCAGTTCTCGGCCAGGTCCATCGCGCTCCACGGGCGCATGAGCTTGGCCTCCGGCGGCGTCACCGAGCCAGGGCCGGCGTACATGATCCAGCTCGGCGCGCCCGCCATCGCCTGCACCACGCTGAAGCGCCAGCTGTGGCGCGAGCCGACCGCATAGGCGCCCACGCCCCCGTTCGACAACCCACTCAGCACGACGCGGTCGGCGTCGACGTTGTAGTTGCGCGCGATGTCGTCGACCACGTCGAGCACGTCCTGCTCGCCCATCCAGCGCCACAGCACCTGGCCGTAGCCATCGGGCGCGGCGACGATGAACGGCGGCGACCACTTGGGATCGTAGCGATCCCAGAGGTGCGCGTCGTACGTCTTCCAGTCCATGTTGTTGCCGAGCACCACGCCCAGGAAGAGGTTGCCGTTGGACGAGCCGCCGTGCAGCACGATCATCAGCGGCCACTTCTTGGACGCGTCGTAGTCCGGCGGCACGTACACGGTGTAGCCCTGCACGCGCTGCGAGATCGGCGAGCGGTAGCCGCGGCTGACGATCTGCCCGCGCTGGCCAGGGTAGAGATCCTCGCCACGCTCGGCCGCTTCGAGGTGCCGTAGCGCGCGCGTGCGCCACTCGATCGCCTGCGAGGGGAAGCCCTTGGCGATGCGCTCGGCGACGTCGAGCAGGTGGGTGATGCTGGTCAGCACCGACGCGCTCGGGCCGGTCAGCTTGGCGAGCCGGGCGCGCAGCGACGGGATGTCCGCGATCGTCGGCGCAGCCTTCACGCCCGCGTCGCGCGGTACCGTCTTGCCCGCGTCCTGCGCGTGCGCCCCCAACGCCGCCAGCACCAGCCCCACCAGCAGCGCGCTACCGATCCTCCGCATGCGCGGAACCATATCGCTTCCGCCTCCAAACCGGCGAATACGCGCGCGCAAAACAGGTGGGCGAATTGGCGCACGCCTTGTGCTACGTGTGGGTCCCATGTCGACCCGAATCGAAACCGACTCCATGGGCCAGCTCGAGGTGGCCGACGATCGCTACTGGGGCGCCCAGACCCAGCGCTCGCTGCAGAACTTCAAGATCGGCACCGAGAAGATGCCGCTCGAGGTGGTGCGCGCGTTCGGCATCCTGAAGAAGGCGGCGGCGCAGGCCAACAACGAGCTCGGCTTGCTCGACGGCGAGCTGCTCAAGCTGATCGCTACGGCCGCCGACGAGGTGATCGCCGGCAAGCTCGACGACCACTTCCCGCTGGTGGTCTGGCAGACCGGCTCGGGCACCCAGAGCAACATGAACGTGAACGAGGTGATCTCCAACCGCGGCATCGAGCTCGCGGGCGGCAAGAAGGGCAGCAAGAAGCCGGTTCACCCGAACGACCACGTCAACATGTCGCAGTCCTCCAACGACACCTACCCGACGGCGATGCACATCGCGGCCGTCGAGCAGATCGAGGACTACCTGTTCCCGCGCGTCACCAAGCTGCGCGACACGCTCGACAAGAAGGCCAAGGCCTTCGCCGACGTGATCAAGATCGGCCGCACCCACCTGCAGGACGCCACGCCGGTCACGCTCGGCCAGGAGATCAGTGGCTGGGTCGCGCAGATCGACAACGCGCTGGCCGCCATCAAGCTCACGCTGCCGCAGCTCAAGGAGCTCGCGGTGGGCGGCACCGCGGTCGGTACAGGCCTCAACTCGCACGCCAAGTACGCCGACCTTGCGGCCGCCAAGATCTCCGCGATCAGCGGCCGAAAGTTCGTCAGCGCGCCGAACAAGTTCGCGGCCCTCGGCGGCCACGACAGCTTCGTGGGCACCAGCGGCGCGCTCTCGCAGCTCGCGGCGGCGCTGATGAAGATGGCCAACGACGTGCGCTGGCTCGCGTCCGGCCCGCGCTCGGGCATCGGCGAGATCTCGATCCCCGAGAACGAGCCCGGCAGCTCGATCATGCCCGGCAAGGTGAACCCCACCCAGTCCGAGGCGCTCACGATGGTGGCCGTGCAGGTGTTCGGCAACAACGCCGCCATCAGCTTCGCCGCCAGCCAGGGCAACTTCGAGCTCAACGTGTTCAAGCCGGTGATCGCGTACAACATGATCCAGAGCGTGCGCCTGCTCGCCGACGCGTCCGAGAGCTTCAACGACAACTGCGCCTACGGCATCGAGCCCAACCGCGCGACGATCGAGAAGAACCTCAACAACTCGCTGATGCTGGTCACCGCGCTCAACCGCAAGATCGGCTACGACAACGCGGCCAAGATCGCCAAGCACGCCCACAAGACGGGCAGCACGCTCAAGGAGGCGGCGATCGATCTGAAGCTGTTGACCGCCGAGGAGTTCGACGCCGAGGTGCGGCCCGAGCGCATGGTCGGTCCAGAGGGCTGAATGAGCATCCGCATCCGCGAGCATCGACCGGGCCGTGACCTCGACGCGTTCCTGCGCGTTCCCGAGTTGCTCTACAAAGGCGACCCGGGCTTCGTGATGCCGTTGTACATGGAGCAGCGCGACCGGCTGACGCCCAAGAAGAACCCGTTCTTCCAGCACGCCGAGGCCACGCTGTTCACGGCGTACAAGGACGGCCAGCTGGCGGGGCGGATCTCGGCGCAGGTCGATCGCGAGCACCTCGCGGTGCACGCGGACAGCGCGGGCTTCTACGGCTTCTTCGACACCATCAACGACGAGCGCGTCGGCCGCGCGTTGGTGGATGCGGCCGCCACCTGGCTGCGCGTGCGCGGCATGAAGCGCATGCGGGGGCCGTTCTCGCTCTCGATCAACGAGGAGATCGGCACGCTGGTCGAGGGGCAGGCCGAGCCGTCGATGCTGTTCAGCCCCTATCACCGCGCGTACCAGGACGCGGTGACGCAGGCCGTCGGCCTGAGCAAGGTCAAGGACCTGCTCAACTGGAAGTACACCGTCGGCAACGTGCCTGCGCGCGCGCTCCGAGCGCACGAGGAGGTCTCGATCATGCCGGAGGTCAAGATCCGCGCGGTGCGACGCAACGATCTGCAGGCGGACGTGCGCGTCCTGCTCGACGTCTTCAACGACGGCTGGCGCGACAACTGGGGCTTCGTGCCCGCCACCGAGGCCGAGGCCACGAAGATGGCCGAGGACCTCAAGCTGGTGCTCGACGAGAACCTCGCGCTGGTGGCCGAGGTCGACGGGCGCGCAGCAGCGGTGGCGCTAGCGTTCCCCAACTTGAACGAGGCGATCGCGGACCTCGACGGCAAGCTGTTCCCGCTCGGGCTCGCCAAGCTGCTCTGGCGCACCAAGGTGAAGAAGCCCAAGAGCGCGATGTTGCGCATCCTCGGCATCCGCAAAGAGTTCCGGAACAAGAAGCGCTACGGCGGCTTGTCGACGGCGCTCTACGTGGAGATCGCCAAGCGCGGCCAGGCCGCGGGCTACGAGTGGGGCGAGCTCGGCTGGACGCTCGAGGACAACCGGCCCGTCAACATCGGCATCAAGATGATGGGTGGCGAGGTCTACAAGCGTTATCGGATGTACGAGAAGAGTCTCGTCTGAAGGGCGACTGTCATGTGGTTTCTGATCAGCAAGATCGTGCATGTGATCGGCAACGTGCTCTGGCTAGGCGGCGGCGTCGCCGCAGCGCTCGCCTTCGTGTTGCTCGCGCAGGAGGACAACGCGGTGCGCCTGCCCGCTGCGCGTGCTCTTCGTAAGGTCATCCTCTACATCGTCACGCCCGGCATGCTGATGAGCATCGTCGGCGGTCTGACCATGCTGCTCGGCTTCTGGACCGAGCTCTACGCCAAGGCACCGTGGGCGCACACCAAGCTCACCATCGGCCTCATCGCCGCTGGCTTCACGGGCGCCATGACCGGCAAGATCCGCCGCGCCGCCGCCGGCGCCGAGGTGAAGCCAGCGTCCATCAAGCTTGCCGGCTACGTCCTGCTGTTCAGCGGCATCGCCGGCGTGGTCGCCGTGTTCACCAAGTTCGGCCAGCACTGACTGGAAGCTAGGGCGCAGGCGGCAGCATGAGGTCGAGCGCGGCGTGGTCGCAGGAGCCGCTGGTGCTCGGAAAGCGGGCGAGGCCCGCCAGCGACGAGCTCCTGAGCTGCGCATTGAGCTCTTCGCTCTTCACGCACTCGATCTGCGTGAACGGGAGGTTCGCGCCGCCGGCGAGTACCCCCAGCTCGCGATAGCCAGGATACGTACTGACCGCGCACTCGTTGTTCGGCAGGCAGCAGCCCCGGAACGGGAAGCTGGTGTAGTAAGCCGCCGGGCACGCCGCGGCGATCAGTACCTGGCCGCCGTCTGCGAGGGGCACACGCTGGCTCTCGATGGTGGGGCCGGTCCGGAACAGCTTCGACTCCGGGATGCAGCTGCCGCTCGGCTCGACACCGAGTGCACGGTAGTAGCTGTCGCGATCCGCCGCCGAGCTTCCCTCATATCCGAAGCCGCAGCGGAACCCTTCGCCGCAGCAAGCCCGCGAGGTGAACAGCGGGGTGACCACGTCCAGGCAGTCCGGCGCGAGCTCGCACGCGCGCGCGGCGTCGACGCGCGCATCGATGTCCACGCGCGCGTCGACCGCCGGCAGGCCGGCATCGATCGCACCCCCGCCCGCGTCGATCGCGTGCGCGTCCGAATCGCCGCACGCAGTCAGGGCGGACAGCACGACCAACCACGAGGAGGTTCTTCCGGGCGTCACGACTGGCACTGTTGCACCGGGCTCGCGTCGGCGCCATCTGCGAGGGGGCTCATGAAGCGGGGGCCATGACGTCCCGCCAGCGCGGCTGACGGGCGCTTCGCACGCGTAGCGTTCGGCCGTCGCTGGTGAGCTCGATGCCGCCTTCCCGGTCGGTGCGCAGCAGGCGTGTGCCGAGGCGCTGCACGACCTCGGGATGCGGGTGGCCGAAGCCGTTGCCGCGGCCGGCGCTCGCGATCGCGAGGATGGGTGCCACGGCGCGCAGAAACTCGGGCGCGCTCGAGGTGCGCGAGCCGTGGTGGCCGAGCTTCAGCACGTCGGCGTGACCGATGCGTGCGATCAGGTCTGCTTCGGCCTCGCGCTCGATGTCGCCGGTGAGCAAGAAGGTGTGGGCGCCGTGGCTGACGCGCAGCACGAAGGAGTTGTCGTTGGGCTCGCGCGTGAAGTCGAAGCCGGGGCAGGGCGCCAGCACCTCCACGCGCGCGCGACCCAACATCGAAGTGCCGCACTGCACCAAAGGTGTACGTGTGCCGCGAGCGCGCGCTGCATCTAAGATCTCGAGCACCGGTTGCACGTCTTCCGCGGGCCCCTGCCCGTTGTCCCACAGCTCATCCGTCGGGAAGGTGGCGAGCACCGCCGGCAAGCCGCCGTAGTGATCGGGATGCGGGTGCGAGAGCACCACGCGAGCGAGCTTGTCGATCCGCCGCGCGCGCAGCGCGGGCACCACCGACAGCGCGCCGGGGTCGGGGCCGGGTCCGATCGCGCCGCCCGCGTCGATCAGCATCGCCTTCCCGTCGCTCTCGAGCAGCGTCGCGTCGCCCTGGCCCACGTCGAGGAACGTGACCCGCAGCGTGTCGGCGGGCAGCTGCAGAGCAAGCTCCGAGCCCACCCCGATCACGACCCCAAGTGCGCCGACGAGGCCACGCACGCGCCAGCCGCACGGCACGAGCGCGCTGATCGCCAGCGCCGCGATGCACAGCGTCTGCACCGGTGTCGGCGGCGGCAGCGTCAGCCCGGGATCCAGCGTCGCGCACCGACGCGCGCCTTCGACGAACGCGCCGCTCAGCAGCGTGAACAGCCTGTCGGTCGCGAGCAGATCGAGCGGCGCGCTCGCGAGGTGCACCGCGGCCATCGGCACCAGCGCCTCGCCGAGCGGGAGCAGCGCCACGTTGGCGAGCAACGGGATCAACGCGAGCTGCCCGAAGCACAACAGCAAGAACGGCGTCGTCGCCAGCCACGCGCGCCAGCTGGTGCGGAACGCCGTGCTCACGAACGCGAGCACGGGATGCGCGAGCTTGGGTCGCGGCCGATCGCTCAGCAGCGCCGCAGTGGCGAGCACCGAGAGCAGGAAGCCCGGGTGCAGCGCCTCACGCGGATCGAGCACCGCGAACGCAGCCGTCACCAGCGCCGCCACCGGCATCGCCGCGGGCCGCAGGCCGAGCGACGTCACGAGGTACATCACCATGCTGGTCCAGGCCGCCCGGTTGGCGCTCGGCGACCCGCCGCACAGCCGCGCCAGCAACGGTGCCAACACGGCGCCCAGCGCAGCGCCCACACGGCGCGCCTCCCACGTTGCGGCCCAGGGCGTGAACAGCCACGTGCGGCGCACCGCGAGCACCCACGCACCCACGAGCAAGGTCACGTGCATGCCGGACACCGCGAGCACGTGCGAGACGCCGGCATCGCGGATCGCCTCGTTGAGCTCCGGGTCCACCGCGCTGCCTTCGCCGAGCAGCAGCGCGCGAGCGATGCCGGAGTGCGGTGGCTTCAGCGTGCGCTCGAGCAGCGCGCGCATGCGCACGCGCAGCACGGCGATGGCGGAAGCCAGTGCCGACAGGTGATCGACCCGAGGTTGCGCGCCACGCTGCACGGTCGCCGAGCAGCCACCGCGCGTGTCGAGCCAGGACGCGCTCTCGCTCGGGTTGTCGAAGCGCACGCGTGGTCGAACGCGCACCAACGCCGTCAGCTGCGCGCCCGCGGGCAGCTCCGCGACGCTGCCCACGCCGAGGCGTGTGCCCGCGCGAACGCACGCTCCCGGCTCCAGCTCCGTGCAGCGCAGCGCCACCGCTTCCGCGAAGCAGCCACGCCCGCCGCAGCCCCCGCGCTCCACCTGAAAGCCGAGCCGCGCCAGCCCGCCCGACGGCACCTCGTCGTCCTCCACGCGAGCCGGTGCGAGCGCCACACCCCAGCACAGCGCCGCCAGCCAGGCGCCGAGCCAGCCGCGTCGAAGCAGGGAGGCGGTCACCCATCCGCTGGCGCCGAGCAGCCACCAGAGCCAGTCCGCTCCCGGCACCCAGCCGAGCGCGCGGAGCCCCAGCGCACACACCATCGAGGCCGCGAAGCAGGTGACCGCCATCACCAAGCGCACCTTGCAGGGCGCGGTCCGTCGCCCGCGCACGAAGTCTCGCGCAGTTGGCGGCGGCACTGTGACGGACTTGGCGGACTTCCGACAGGAAATCGTTTGACAGAGCCGAAAAAGGGCCCAAGGTATCGAGGTCAGCTCACCCTTACGTACGCGTGAGGGTTAGGGTTGGCGAGGCGAGCCAACCATGACCTACCCACTCCTCCACAAGAAGCGCCCCCAGGCCGAGCCGGCGACCGCCGCTCGTCCCGAAGCGCTCGGGGGGGAGGCGGCGGCGTCGGGCCTGGATCTGCAGAACCTGCGGGTGGGCGATCTGGCCAAGCGCACCAACAAGACCGTGCGCGCGCTCCACCTGTATGAAGAACACGGGCTGCTCACGCCAGCCCAGCGCTCCAGCGGCGGCTACCGGCTCTATGGACGCGACGCCGAGCTGCGCGTGCGCTGGATCGACAAGCTCCAGCAGATGGGCTTCTCGCTGACCGACATCAAGCACATCGTGCACGACGTCGACAACAGCGGCCCGGCGCCCACCGCGATGCATCGCGTCCATGAGCTGTTTCGCGAGAAGCTCAGCGAAACGCGCGAGCAGCTACGCCGACTGAGCGCTCTGGAGGAGGAGCTCGACGCGAGCCTCACCTACCTCCAGGCCTGCGACGGCTGCGAGACCGAGAAACTCCTGAGCGCTTGCCACGGCTGCGAGCGTCACGACTGCAACCACCCGGCGCCCGAGCTCGTGCTCGGCTTCCGCGTCTGATCGAAGGTTTCAATGAAGCTCCCCATCTACATGGACAACCACGCCACCACGCCGGTCGACCCGCGCGTGTTGGAGGCGATGATCCCGTACTTCACGATGGACTTCGGCAACGCCGCCAGCCGCAACCACGCCTTCGGCTGGAAGGCCGAGGAAGCGGTCGAGTACGCGCGCGAGCAGATCGCGCAGCTGATCGGCGCCAAGAGCGACAAGGAGATCGTGTTCACCTCGGGCGCCACCGAGAGCGACAACCTCGCGATCAAGGGCGTGGCCGAGTTCTACAAGGAGAAGGGCAACCACATCATCACCACCACGATCGAGCACAAGGCGATCCTGGATACCTGCAAGAAGCTGGAGAAGCAGGGCTACGAGGTCACGTACCTCGACGTGGGTGAAGATGCGATGGTCAAGCCCGAGCAGGTCGCGGCTGCGATCACGGACAAGACCATCCTGGTCTCGATCATGTTCGCGAACAACGAGGTCGGCACGATCCAGCCGCTGGCCGAGATCGGGAAGATCACGCGCGCCAAGGGCGTGCTGTTCCACACCGACGCGGTGCAGGGCATCGGCAAGGCCGAGTTCGACGTGGAGGCGATGAACGTCGACCTCGCGAGCATCACCGCGCACAAGTTCCACGGGCCCAAGGGCGTGGGTGCGCTGTACGTGCGCAGGCAGAAGCCGCGCGTGCGCATCGTCGCGGAGATGGACGGCGGCGGTCACGAGCGCGGCATGCGCTCGGGCACGCTCAACGTCCCCGGCATCGTCGGCTTCGGCAAGGCCGCCGAGCTCGCGCGCAAGGAGTGGAAGCAGGACGCGGCCAAGGTGTTCGCGCTGCGCCAGCGCCTGCGCGAGAAGCTGTTCGCCAAGCTCGACATGGTGCACCTCAACGGCGCGGACGATCCGAACCGCCTGCCGGGCAACCTCAACGTGTCGTTCTCGTTCGTCGAGGGCGAGGCGATGATGATGGCGATCCGTGACGTCGCGGTCTCCTCGGGCTCCGCGTGCACCAGCGCCAGCCTGGAGCCCAGCTACGTGCTGCGCGCGATGGGCGTCGACGAGGAGCTCGCGCACTCGTCGATCCGCTTCGGCATCGGCAAGTTCAACACCGAAGAAGAGATCGACTACGTCGCCGACCTGGTGATCAACGCGGTCGAGAAGCTGCGCGCGATGTCGCCCTTGTACGAGATGCACAAGGACGGCATCGACATCAAGTCCATCCAGTGGGAAGCCCACTAAACAAGAGATTCGCGCTCAGCTGACGCAGCGAGCGTACGGAGAAGAAGCCATGGCGTACTCAGACAAGGTCATCGAACACTACGAGAACCCGCGCAACGTCGGCACGCTGGACAAGGACGACGCCTCCGTCGGCACCGGTCTGGTGGGCGCGCCCGCGTGCGGTGACGTGATGCGCCTGCAGCTGCGCATCAACCCGGAGACCGACGTGATCGAGGACGCCAAGTTCAAGACCTTCGGCTGCGGCAGCGCGATCGCGTCGTCGTCGCTCGTGACCGAGTGGGTCAAGGGCAAGACCGTGGACGAGGCGATGGCGCTCAAGAACAACCTGATCGTCGAGGAGCTCAACCTGCCGCCGGTCAAGATCCACTGCTCGGTGTTGGCCGAGGACGCGATCAAGAGCGCGATTGCCGACTTCCGCAAGAAGCAGGCGGACCGCAAGAACACCGCTACCTGAAGAAGGGAACCGAGTCATGGCTGCACCCGCAATGGCCGCGACCCAGCTCAACGATGGTTGGGACGCCAATGCCCTGAACCCCGACAACCAGTCGGAAGGCGCGGCGGAGATCCGGCTGACCCCGAAGGCAGTCGAGATGGCGAAGAAGTCGATCGCAAAGCGCGACAAGCCGGCCGAGGGCCTGCGCCTCGGCGTGCGCGGCGGCGGCTGCTCGGGCGTGTCGTACGCGATCGAGTTTGCAGACAAGATTCGCTCGCGCGATCACGTGTTCAGCTACGGCGACCTGAAGATCGTGGTCGATCCCAAGAGCCTGATCTACCTGCGCGGCTCGGTGCTCGACTACGAGGTCAAGCTGATGCAGCACGGCTTCAAGTTCCGTAACCCGAACGAGAAAGCCGGCTGTGGCTGCGGCGAGTCCTTCACCGTCTGACGCGTTCGACGTGCTCGGGCTCACGCCCGCGTTCGATCTCGACGACAAGGAGCTGGAGCAGCGCTACCGCGATCTGCAGCGCACGCTGCATCCAGATCGCTTTGCGCAGGCGCCCGCGTCCGAGCGGCGTCAGGCGCTCTCGCGCGCGGTCAGCGTGAACGACGCGTATCGCACACTGCGCGATCCGCTGAAGCGCGGCGAGCTGTACTACGTGCGGCTCGGCGGCACGGTCAGCGAAACCGGGCAGCAGGCCGATCCCGAG
>DASUME010000251.1:0-3211 GCA_036277895.1 Polyangiales bacterium | reverse complement strand
CGCGCTAGCGGTACGGAATCAGCCGACAACTCCGACATCGCAGAGACCTCGCCGGTCGCCCCTGACCGTGCGGGGTATACCTGTCGCGGCCGCGTGCGACCTGCCACTCTGTTTTTGTGCCGTGCGTGGTAGGCTCGATAGGCTCCAGCAGCACCGCGCATGAACTCCAGAAGCCAAGTTCCCGCTCTCGAAACAGCCGCTCAGCGCCGCGGGCGCGACGCGGATGCACTCGTCAGCGCTGCGTGCGCCGGAGACGTGGCGGCGTTCGATCGCCTCGTGCGCCGCTTCCGCCCGCGCATCTACGCCCTCGCACTCCACCTGAGTGGCAGCGCGAGCGACGCGGACGACATCGCGCAGGATGCATTCGTGCAGGCCTATCGCCACCTGTCGCACTTCGAGGGACGCAGCCACTTCTTCACCTGGCTGTACCGGATCACGGTCAATGCCGCGCTGAGCGCACAACGCGCACAGAGGCGGGGTGCGGTTCGGCTCGACGACGCCCGCCTACAGGTCGCGATGCGGGTCGATGCGCCGAGCGATCCAAGGCTCGCGCTGGAGCTGCGTGAGACCTACGCGGCCTTACTCGAGGCGCTCGACGGCTTGTCATCGAGCCTCAAGAGCGCCGTGGTGCTCACCGCGCTGCAGGGCATGTCTTACCAGGAGGCCGCGATCATCCTGGGCACCAGCGAGGGTGCGATCGCGGTGCGCATTCACGAGGCGCGTGCGCAGCTGCGCAGCGCGTTGAGTGCGATCTTCGCGCGCAGGGCACGCGACGCACGCAAGCCCTCGTTGCTGCGGCTCAATCCCGAGCTGGCTCTCGCGCTCGCGTCCGTTCTGTAGCGAGCGCGCGCTCGAGCTTACGGATCTCGCGCGCCCGCGACTCTCCACGCGGGGCATAGAGCTCGGCCATCCGGTAGCTCTCGAGCGCGCGCTCGGGCAGCCCCATGTTACGAAGCTCACCGGCGACTCGACGGTAGTAGTCGAACGACATGCTGCTCTGCGTGAGCACGAGCCAGAACGCGAGCGCGCAAAATGCGGTCTGCAGTGCGAGCAGACGCAGCTCGTCCCGGCGGGCCCTGAACATGCGAAGGGCCGCGATCGATGCGCACGCGATGCTCGCCCACAGCGCTCCAGGCAGTGGGGAAGACGCGCCCACCGAAGCCACCAGCAGCAACAAGATCGTCAGACGCGGAGCAGACTCCGATCCGGAGAGCTTCTGCACCCAGGGCTCACTCCACTGTCGAATCGAGGCGAATCCGCGTCCGATCGGCTGCAACAACCAGAGTGGACCCAGCAAGGTCAGCGCGAGACCTAACATGTAGTAGCTGAAGACTCCGATCTCGAAGTGTCCGAACCACTCCGCACTGAGGTGAAAGCTGAGCGCTCCGAGCAGACCGGCGCTCACCAGCAGGGAGCGCCAGCGCGAAGGTGCAGCATCGCGGCGTGCGGCCAACACGTAGCCGAGCGCGATCGTCCACTGCAGCGCGATCGTCGCGTACGCAAAGGTCTCCCAAAGTGCAGCCTCGGAGATACCCCAGCTCGCGAGCCATGACTGCAGCGGTCCGTAGTCGCCCACGCCCTGGGCAGGTTCACCACCCGCCAGGGCCCGCAGCACGTCGCCGCGACGCCAGGCGGCCTCACTCTTGGCGACGCCCGTGAACGCGTACACGATCGCGCACGTCAGGCAGGTCATCGGAAGACCCCAGCCCGGCACGGGCGCGTCCGGAGCGTGCTCCTCCAGCGACGTCTCCGGGAACGCGACCAGCCACGCCAGCAGCCAGGACAGAAAGTAGTGGTGCTGGTAGCTGTCGTGGATGCTGATCATCCACGCGAGCGTGTACGTGAACGCGAGCGTCGCGCGCAGCCAGCGCGGCTGGGCAAACAGCCCCAGCGCGAAGGACAGGCAACCCGAGAGCATGAGCAACACCACGTAAGGTGTCGGACTGTGCACCGGTAGTAAGGCATCCAGCGGCGCGAAGTGGGCGACGTTGAAGCCGCCGAGTCCGTAACGACCGGCGTGCTGGACCATGCCGAGCCAAAGATCTCCGGCCAGCAGGAGGTAGGTCGCCCGCGTCAGCAGGAACGCGCGTACGGGATGGTAAGGCGTCTCGAAGTACGTCACGGCGCCTCACAGACGTGGCGGTAGAGCATCGGCTCCATGACGGCACCGGAGGGTTCGTGGCAGCGGCGCTCGAGCTGCGCTTCCTGCGCTCCGAACGCGCAGCGCGTGGCCAGGAAGCGGTCGATCACGTTCGGGCGGCCACGCTCGAGTGAGCGGATCCAGCTCGCGTGCAGGGCGTGGGGAACATCGACGCGCCGGCGCGCGGGGCCGTGCACGTCGTAGGCGCTGACCTCGCAGCGACGCAGGCGAACGGCCGAGAACATGCGCCACGCGAAGCGCTCGTCGTCGCGTTCGGCACGCAGGTAGTACGAGGCGGGGATGGCCACCTGCACTGCCACCAGGAGCCATAACCAGAGCGCCGGGCGGGTGAGCACGACGCGAGCTTAGCTGCTCCCACGGCGACGCAAGTCCCGGTACAAACGCAAACGCGCGGACGCCCTCGAGGGGTGCCCGCGCGCCGCGAGAGAGCGAAGGGCTTACTTCTTCTTGCCCTTCTTCTTGTCCTTCTTCTTGTCCGCCTTGCCCTTCGCGGGCGGGATGGACTTCTTGGCCGCCTTCGCGGGCGCAGCCTTCTTGGCGGGCGCGGCCTTCTTGGCCGGTGCCTTGGGCGGCGGGAGGCTCTTGCCACCCTTCTTGGCGGCCTTGGTCGCCTTCGCGGGCGGGATCGACGCCTTCTTGGCGGGCGGGATCGACGCCTTCTTGGCGGGCGCCTTCTTGGCGGCGGACTTGGCCGGAGCCTTGGCCGCCTTCTTGGCGGGGGCAGCCTTGGCCGCGGGCTTCGCGGGCGCCTTGGCTGCAGGCTTTGCGGGTGCCTTGGCCGGAGCGGCCTTGGCGGGGGCGGCCTTCTTGGCGGGCGCCGCCTTCTTGGCGGGCGCCGCCTTCGCAGCCGGAGCAGCCTTGGGTGCCGGAGCAGCCTTGGGTGCCGGAGCAGCCTTGGGCGCCGGAGCAGCCTTCTTGGCAGGTGGCTTCGCCTTTGGCGGGGGCTTCGGAGCCGCGACGGGCGCAGGCGCGGGCTGAGACGTCAGCTCGAGCGCGTCGTCGTCATCTTCGTCGTCATCACCGTCGTCGTCGTCGTCGTCGTCGTCGTCG
>DASUME010000250.1:0-3658 GCA_036277895.1 Polyangiales bacterium | reverse complement strand
GCCACGCTGCTCGCGACCAGCGCGGCGGCGAACAGGAGCACGAACGTGAACGCCCCCACGCGGCTGAGATCGTGCAGCGCATCGAATGCGCGTGGCAGCTCGGCGTACCAGCTCCGGCCCGCGTGCTCGAGGCTGATGCCGGCGCCAGTGCGCATGTACGACCAGGGCAGGCTGCGACCATCAGTGCGGAGATCGGGCGTGAACGCGGCGCGATCGAGCCGATGCGAGTCCGGTACCACCAGCTCGACCAGCGGCAACAGCACGGGATCGAGCACGCCCGCGCGTAGGGTCGGTGGGTCGAAGCCCGGAGTCGACGCATACGAGGTCAGGTCGAGGCAGAGAACACGATCACACTCGGCATGCCGCACGTCCTGCAGCGCGCGCTCCTGCAAGCCCATGCGCACCTCGTACTCGCCGACGCGCGCATACGCGTAAGCGAACGCGAGCCCGGCCACGATCGATGCGAACGCGCTCACGCGGCTCAACGTCACCATGCGGCCCAGGCGCGCGATCCGCGCGGGAAAGCTGGAGGGCGGATCGCTCGCCGGCCGCTGGCTGATCGTCAGAGCCCCGAGCTTGGCGAGCGGGCGAGCGAGCGCGATGCCGATGTGGCTGTTGCGGACGGCCTCGTAGTAGCCGGGCAGCGTCGGCTTGCGCGGGGCGGGCGCCTCACCGCGGAGCCAGCTGCGCAGTCGCTCGGCGGCGGGCCGCAGCGCGGCGAGCGTCAGCACCAGCAAAGCCAGCACGAGCAGGCAGATCGCAGACGTGATCAGCAGGATGCGGCGCATCGGCACGTCGATCAGCTCATTGGGAGCCAGCGCGATCACGGTCCAGCCCGCCTGCAGCGGCTCGATGTAGAGGCGGCTCGGCACGCCCAGGTGCTGCACGTCGAGCGAGGCGCGGCGCTCGCCGTCGATCGAAGCACGCAAGCGCTCGGCGTCACCTTGATCGAGATCGTCGAAGAACTGCTGCGAGACGACAGACACGTCCGAGTGCAACATCACGCGCCCGCGCGCGTCGAGCACGGCGGTCTGGATGCCGCGCGGCAAGATCTGCCGCGTCAGCTCGTCGACCGGGATCTCCAGCGCGAGCGAGCCCGCCTGCGCGGTGCCCGCCAGCGCGGACTCGCTGGGCCGCTCCGCGCGGGCGGCGATCAGCACCACCTTGCCCGTGGTCAACGAGCGTACGATCTCGACCGAGCCGTCGATGTCGGAGGCGCCGTCGAGTGGGCGCAGCAAATTGCGCGTCTTGCCCTTGCTGACCTTCTTGAAGTAGTCGCGCTCGGAGACGTCGACGCACGCGGTCTCCTGGTCGCGGAACAGCTTGCCGCGCTGCTTGCCGTTCGCGTCGATCGCGAACACCACGTTCCACGCCTCGGGGAGCGCGAGATCGGTGGTCGCCTTGCGGGCCAGGCAGTCGTCGCCGGCCCTGGCTTCATGCGGGGAGGTGGGGCCCGGGATCAGCGTGCGATCGAAGCGGTCGAGTGCCTGCGCGGTGTGCGCGATGCGCCCGCCGATCTCGTCGGCCAGCTTGTCCGCGACCGCGCGCAGCTGCTCGTCGACGCCCGCGCGCAGCGACTCGCGCGCGACCAAGCCGAGCAGCAGGATGAACGACAGCGTGATGCCGACCACCGAGGCCAGGTGGAACAGGCCCACGTCGAAGCGCCGGTAGCGCACGTACGGGCCGACCAGCCAGAGCTTGGCGGCCGGCAGGCAGATGATCGACATCACGATCATGAACATGCCGAGCAGCGCGTACGACGACTCCACGCGGCGCCCATCCTCGGCGAGCGCTCCTGCCTCGACCAGGCCGTAGACCGAGAGCGCGGGCAGCGCGTCGGGTGCTTCGAGGCGCTGCGGCACGGTGCGCACGAAGGCGCGATAGGGGGTCGTACCGAGCTGCACCTGCTTCGGCTCCTTGCTCGCGAGGAACGTGAGCTCGTTGGCCTGCAGCTGCGGCGCGGAACGATCGCCGGCGAGCACGTTGCCCTTGGCGTCCGTGAGGAACAGCTGGTCGAAGCGACGTGCACGATCGCGCCGGCTGTTGAAGCTGGTGCGCGGTCCCTCGAGCAGCGTCTCGAACGAGATGCGCGCGCACAGCTTGTCGGCCGCGCGCACGAAGCGGAGCACCCCATGATGCGATGTCTGCAGCGGATGCTCGTGCGTGACCTCGGCGGGGCAGGGCTCGAAGCGCACCACGTCGTCCGAGCTGCTGGCGTCCACGCGCAGGTGCTCGTTGTCGAGCTCGGCGAGCGGGGCGAGCCGCTTCACGACCGTCTCCCAGCGCGCGGCGACCTGGCTCGCGGTGCGCGCGGCCTCGCGGTCGTAGTGCGCCTCGAGCTCACCCGAGCGCGCGGCGGCGTGGCCGAAGAACGCGGCCCCGCCGATCGCGACCACCGCCGCGACGCCCGTGATCATCGCGCCCCAGGCGCGCGCGCCGCCGGATGGCTTGCGCTTCCCCTTGCTGGCTTCGGCTTCCGCCATCTGTAGTCCCCACTCAGCTTCTACGAGCGGGCTGGCTACGAACTGCCTCGCAATCGCTAGCCGATGCGATCGGCCGCGGTGCAGCTGGTGATCTCGTCCACCGTGGTGACGCCCTTGCAGGCCTTGTCGATGCCGCTCATGCGCAGGGTCCAGATGCCTTCGCGCATCATCTGCTCCTTGATCTCGGCGGTGGAGCAGCCCTGCAGCACCATCTCCTTGAGCTGGTCGGTCATGGGCATCACCTCGTACAGCGCGACGCGGCCCTTGTAGCCGCTGCCGCCGCACTTCTCGCAGCCCTTGCCCTTCACCAGCTGGGCGGTCTTGATCTGCTCCTCGGTGAAGCCCACCTCACGCAGCACCTGCGGCTCCACGGTGGTGGGCGTCTTGCACTCGACGCAGGTCTTGCGCGCGAGGCGCTGGGCGAGCACGAGGTTGAGCGCGCCGGTGACCAGGAACGGCTCGACGCCCATGTTCAGCAGGCGCGAGACGGTGCTCGGCGCGTCGTTGGTGTGCAGCGTGCTCAGCACGAGGTGGCCCGTGAGCGCGGCCTTGATCGCGATCTCCGCGGTCTCGAAGTCGCGGATCTCACCGACCATGATGATGTCGGGATCCTGGCGCAGGAAGCAGCGCAGGGCGGCCGCGAAGTTCAAGCCGATGTCTTCGTGCATCTGGCACTGGTTGATGCCGTACAGGTTGTACTCGACCGGATCTTCCGCGGTGCTGATGTTGGTGTCTTCGGTGTTCAGCTCCGCCAGCGCCGAGTACAGCGTGGTGGTCTTGCCCGAGCCCGTGGGACCGGTGACGAGCACCATGCCGTAGGGCTGCGCGATCGCCCACTTGAAGTCTTTCATCTGCTTCTCTTCGAAGCCGAGCTTCAGCATGTCGAGCTGCAGGTTGCTCTTGTCGAGCAAGCGCATGCAGATCTTCTCGCCGAACAGCGTGGGCATCACCGAGACGCGGAAGTCCATCTCCTTGCCGCGGCCGAGCTTGAGCTTGATGCGTCCATCCTGCGGCAAGCGGCGCTCGGCGATATCGAGCGAGCTCATGATCTTGAAGCGTGAGGAGATGGCGTTCTTGAGCTTGAGCGGCGGGTGCATCTCTTCGTGCAGCACGCCGTCGATGCGATAGCGGACACGCATCTGCTTTTCGTAGGGCTCGATGTGAATGTCGGATGA
>DASUME010000249.1:0-7542 GCA_036277895.1 Polyangiales bacterium | reverse complement strand
GTGCGGGTTGCCCATCGAGACGGCGCTCAGGTGCACGCGCTGGGACTCGAGCTGGAACGGCGCATCGAGGAAGCGCCCGCGCTCCTCGCGCAGCACGTCGGCGGCGTCGATCGAGGCGTGTCGCATGCGCACCTCCACGTTGGCCCCTTGCTCGTCGCGGGCCACGCGCACGAAGTGCGGCCCGGCCTCGGTGGCGACCTCGAAGGCCACGTCGCGCACCAGGCCGCGGTCGGCCAGGTAGAGCGCGACGCAGCGTAGGCCGTTGCCGCACATCTCCGGCTTCGAGCCGTCCGCGTTGACCACCGACATGAACGGGCGACCGTCGCGCAAGCCCGTGATCAGGACGCCGTCTCCGCCCACCCCGAAGTGCCGATCGCAGAGCTTGATCGCGAGCTCCGCCGTCACTTCCGGAAAGCGCGCTTGCTCCACGACCAGGAAGTCGTTGCCGAGCCCTTCGTACTTCGAGAACGCATACCGCACTCGCTTGATGTACCGTCCGCCGCCCGGGCTTTCAAGCCGTGGCCTTAGCGGTCACGCGGGACGCAAATCGCAGCGAAATGTGTGGCGTGCGCCTTCTCCCCTACCTGCTTCCTGGGCGATGCTTGAGCCAGTGGAAAGCGTGCCGTCGAACCCGAGCAAGCACCCCAGTGCAAGCTCGATTCTCGTCGTCGACGACGAGAAGCCGAGCGGCGAGCTGATCGCGACTTTGCTGCGCTCGCAGGGCTACGTCGTTCGGCTGGTCGCCGCTGGGCGTGATGCGCTGCCGATCCTCGCGCGCGGCGGCGTGGACCTGGTCCTGTTGGACCTGATGATGTCGCACATGGACGGCGTGGAGATCTGCGCGCACGTGCGCAACGAGCTGCGCGATCCGCTGCTGCCGATCGTGATCACCACGTCGCTGAACGACCGCGAGTCGCGCATTCGCGCCAAGGAAGCCGGCGCGGACGACGTGCTGGTGAAGCCGATCGACGGGCTCGAGCTGCTGGTGCGCATCGAGAGCCTGCTGCGCGCGCGCGCCCATGTCGGGCAGCTCGCGCACGAGCGCGACCGGCTGCGCGAAGAGCTGGCGCACGCGCGTACCGTGATCGGGACCCAGCAGCGTGCCTTGCGGACCATCGAGGACGCGAACGAGCTGCTGCATGCATTGCTGGAGCGCCAGCGCCTGCGGCTGGAGGGCGCCAAGAAGCGCTGGGGCAACAACGCCGAGGCGCGCGAAGAAGTGCAGCGCTTCGCACAGATCGCGCTCGAGCTCGCGCAGACGCTGGAGCTGGTCGCCGGCGCTGCCAGCAGCAGCGCGAGCGCGGACGCGACCGGCACGCACGCGGTCGACGCCGATGACCGGGTCCGGATCACCGCCACCAAGTGAGCGTGCTCCGCAGCTTTCTCGTCAGCCCTCGACGAGTCGCGCGTCAATGATTGGAATTGGGCTTAGACTGTCAGGGTACAGACATCCGAAGGGGGAAATCGGAGTGCCAGCAGAACGCGAGTACGGCGCTGAGGCGACGACCGGTACCGGCACGTTCGTAGCGCCCGGGGGCCGCTGTTTGATCGTCGAAGACGACCCGCTGCTCAGGCACTTCGTATCCGGTCACCTGATCGCCAACGGCTGGGAGGTAACCATCACCTCCCTGGTGCGCGAGGCGCGTCAGGCGCTGTCCGAGAAGAGCTACCGGCTGGTGCTCACGGACGTGTTCCTGCCCGACGGCTCCGGCTTCGATCTGCTGCAGAGCCTGAAGAAGCTCGCCACCCCGCCGGCGGTGATCGTGATGAGCGGAGACACCGCGCTCGATCACGCCATCAGTGCCGTGCGCCACGGCGCGACCGACTTCCTGGTCAAGCCGTTCTCGATGGACGCGCTAGACGCCGCGCTCTCCCGTGTACACGTCAGGAGGAAGTTGAGCGTCGCCCCTCCCGCCTTGCTGAGCGCGCCCCCGCAGCAGAGCTGGCGCGAGCGCTACGCCCCGGACGTGCTCGGCAGCGATCCCTCGCTGCTGCGCGTGTTCAGCATCATCGAGCGCGTGGCCGACAGCGATTGTTCGGTGATGATCACCGGCGAGAGCGGCACCGGCAAGGAGCTGATCGCGCGCGCGGTGCACGACTTCAGCGATCGCCGCGACAAGCCCTTCATGGCCGTGAACTGCGCGGCGATCCCGGAGACGCTGCTGGAGAGCGAGCTGTTCGGGCACACGCGCGGCGCGTTCACCGGCGCGCAGAACGCGCGTGTGGGTCGCTTCGCCGCAGCCGACGGCGGCACGATCTTCCTCGACGAGATCGGCGAGATGCCGATCGGTCTGCAGGCCAAGATCCTGCGCCTCTTGCAGGAGAAGGAAGTCACGCCGCTCGGCGAGAGCAAGAGCCGGAAGATCGACGTGCGCGTGGTGGCCGCCACCAACAAGGACCTCGACGAGATGGTCCGCGACCGCAGCTTCCGCGAGGATCTGCTGTACCGGCTGAACGTGATCCCGATCGAGCTGCCCGCGCTGCGCCATCGCAAGAGCGACGTGCCGGAGCTGGTCCGCCACTTCCTGGCGCGCGCCAACCAGCGGCGCGCCAAGAAGGTGATCGGCATCAGCCAGCGTGCGCTCGACCTGATGTGCGAGTTCGACTGGCCCGGCAACGTGCGCCAGCTGGAGAACACCGTGCAGCGCATGGTGCTGCTCAAGGTGGAGGGTGAGCTCGGCGTCGAGGACCTGCCCGACAAGATGCGCAGCGCGCAGACGCGCAGCGTGACCAAGCGCTCGCCGTGGGACGAGCCGCAGCTGCCACCCGAGGGGCTGGACCTGCGCGAGGCGATCGAAGCGTTCGAGTCCTCACTGATCCGGCAGGCGCTGGAGCGCGTGGGCTGGAACAAGAACCGCGCGGCCGCGCTGCTGCAGATGAACCGCACCACGCTGGTCGAGAAGCTCAAAAAGAAGGGCTTCGTACAAGGCGACGAGAAAAGCGAAGACGGCTAACAGGCTCGTGGCGTCGTGCTCAAGAAGCGCCTGAAATAGGCCGATCTGATGGCTGGGTCCGATCCCAGCATGACTTCGCAACACCGATCGTTGGCGCCCGCACGCAGCTCGACGCCCCCGCGTCGATCGCTGCGCTCGCTCACGGTTCAGCCCGGCTTCCGCATCAAGCTCAAGCCGCGGCGCGATGCGCTGACCAGGGTGCGCCACGATCTGCGCTCCTTGCTGCAGTCCGTGGTGGGTTATGCGGACCTGCTCGCGGAGCCGCGCTACGGCACGCTGAGCAGCGAACAGGAGCGCTTCGTCAGCCACGTGCGCTCGGCCGCCTCGCACCTGGAAGAGCTGGTCGATACCTGCATCGAGCTGTCACGGCCGGACAACGACAACGCCCTGGAGGCGCCGAACGTGCAGCTCGGCCAGGTCTTGCGCCGGGTCTGCAACACGCTGAAGACGCGCTCGTTGTTCTGCGACCTGACGCTGGCCCCCGAGCTGGAGCTGCACACGGTGGCGGTCGACGTGAACCTGCTGGAGCGCGCGATCACCGGGCTGGTCGGCGTGCTGACGCGCGATGGCGCGGTGGCGCTGCAGCTGCGCGTCACGCTGCAGGACGGCCGCGTGTGGCTGACCTTGCACGCGAGCGACGCGCCCGAGCACGCGCAGGCGCTGACCAGCGTGGACACGCTCGAGGATCAGCTCGGCAACCGCGACTTCGTGCGCCTCAAGCTCAGCGAGGTGCTGCTGCGCCGGCTCGGCTTCAGCACCCGCCTGGGCGCGAACGTGGACTGCGCGACGCTGGTGTTCTGAGCCTGGTGTGCCGGGCGCTCAGGCCGCGAGCACGACGCGGTTCTTGCCGGTCTGCTTGGCGCGTAGCAGCGCCGCGTCTGCACGCTGCAGCCAGCTCGCCGGGTCGTCGCCCTCGCGCAGCTCGGCCACGCCGATGCTGACGCTCAGGTTCAGCTCCGGGTGGGCCGCGATCTTCACCGTCGACAGGCGCTCGCGCGCGCGCTCGGCCAGCTGTCCCGCCAGCTTGTAGTCCATGTCGCGCACCACGACCGCGAACTCCTCGCCGCCGTAGCGGGCCACGAAGTCGCACTTGCGCAGGAACAGCTTGAGCATCTCCCTGGCCAGCGAGCGCAGTGCCTCGTCGCCGACGGGATGTCCGTAGCCGTCGTTGATCTTCTTGAAGTTGTCGACGTCCATCATCATGACCAGCGCGGGCACGCCGGTCAGACCGTCGAACTCGATCACGCGGTCGATGTAGCCGTCGAGCGCGCGACGGTTGTGCAGGCCCGTCAGCGGATCGGTCTCGCTCGACTTGCGCGCGTCCTCGAGCCGCTTGTGCATGCTCTTGAGCTCGGTGCCGAGCTCCTCGAACTGCATGCTGCGGCGATGCTCGCGCGTCTGCACGATGTTGGACAGCGAGGCGGCCACCGAGCTGGCCTCGCGCTTGAGCTGCTCGATCGAGTTGCCCTCGAGCGCCTTCTGCAGGCGGTCGATCTGCGCCGAGACCTTCCGCTCTTCCTCGCCCTCGACCGCGACCGCGCGGTGGAAGTTCTGCACCAGCGACAAGATCACCTGGCGCACGTCCGAGAGCGACTTGCGCACGTAGTTGAGCTCGGAGCGCCGCAGCAGCTCGACGAAGCGGCGCGCGCCGGCAAAGTCGCGCTCGCGCTCGCTGGCCGGCTCGACGCCGCGCTCGGGATGTTTGGTCCCGAGCAGCAGATGGCGCGCCCAGGCATCGGCGGTCTGGCGCGTCGCGCCTGCCTTCATGTCTTCGGTATCGAAACTCTGCTCGCCGAGGACGCGCAGAATCCCTGCCGCGGTCTCCAGACCCGAATCGCTCTTCATCGTCGCTTCGTTCGATTATCCGACGAAACCGCGGACGAGTTGAGGCAAAAGTGTCTGCGGTCCCTGCGATCTTACGGACCGTCCAGCAGCTTGAGCAGCTCGGGCATCTGCTGTGTCACGCCGATCCGGTCCAGGTAGGCCGGATCGAGCAGCGAGAGCGGATCGACGCCCTTCTCGCGCGCGCACACCATGGTCTCCGCCAGGTACACCGCGTCCGCGGTCTCCAGGCTGGTGTGCTCGAGCTCGGGAGCGCTGTGGTGGAACGCGACCGCCTCCAGCACCGGGAACGGCAGCCCCCACGAGTCCAGCAAGTGCGCGCCGAGCTCCGCGTGGTCGACGTCGTACAGCTCGCGCTCGACGTCGTGAAACGGCGTACCCGTGGCGTTGGCCTGCTTGGTCGCGCGCTCGTACCGCTCCGGCAAATACACGATCATCAGCGTCTCGCCGATGTCGTGCAGCAGGGCCGCGACGAACGCTTCTTCGGCCTTGGCGCGCGCGCTTCCCATGATCTTGCGCGCGATGCCCGCCACCCGCTGGCAGCGCATGTGCACACGCTGCAGCCGGCTGAGCGCCTCCGGGCGCGCCTCTTCCAGCGAGCGCCAGAGCGAGAGGCTCATCACCAGGTTCTTCAGCATCGTGGTGCCGAGGTAGGAGATCGCGTCCTGGACCGTGGAGATCTTGCGGCCGACCGAGAAGAACGAGGAGTTGACCGTCTGCAGCAGCTTGGCGCACATCGACGGGTCTTTTTCCACCACCGTCGCCAGATCCCGGATCGCGAAGTCGGGCTTGGCCAGCAGGGCGTTGAGCTCCCGACACACCGAGGGCAGGACCGGCAGTCCTTCGATGGAGCCGATCAGGGCGCGCATGTTTTCGTCGTGAAGACGCATGCGCATACGCCTGACTCGCCCGATGGTGGCGGTCAGCGCCTGCAAATCACGCTCATTCACCACGAGCTGGTGCTGAACCATGCTGCACTCCTTCCCGCATTATAGACGTAGCGTCGTGACACACGGTGCGCTTTCTACGGGTAGCGAAAGCTCCTACGTTCATGGCGAGGTCCGCCCGCGGTCGAGCACCACGATGTCCACGCGGCGGTTCTGCGAGCGGCCGGCGACGTCTTCGTTGGTGGCGATCGGACGCTGGCTGGCGAAGCCCGCGATGCTCAGGCGCGACTCGTGGATGCCGCTCGTGCGCACGAGCTCGCCGAGCACGGCGGCCGCGCGTGCGGCGGACAGCTCCCAGTTCGAGTGAAAGGCCGAGTTGCGGATCGGGTTCGGGTCGGTGTGGCCCTCGATTCGGATCGCGTTTTCCAGCCCGCGCAGCGTGCGCCCGACCTGGCTCAGATCGGAGAGCACCTCGGCCCGCACCTGCGCCTTGCCGACCTCGAAGAACGCCGCGTCGCGCAGCCGGATCACCAGCCCGTCGTCGCGCTCGACCAGCGCCACGTGGCCGCTGCCGATCGCGTTCGAGAGCGTCTTGCTCAGCTGCTCGCGGATGTTGTCGATGCTGGCCGGTCCGCTCAGCGTGGGCTGCGTGACCGGGTCCACCAGCGGCCTACTCGGCAGCGGCGCCGCGCTGCCCTGGCCGCCGAGGATCGGGCTCGGCCCCTGCTTGGGGTCCTCGAACACGCCGAGGTTGGTCGCCTTCTGCACCGCCTCGGACAGCCGCCCCATCTCGTGCCGGTCGACCTGCGAGACCGCGAACAAGACCACGAAGAAGGCGAAGAGTAAGGTGATGAAGTCGGCGTACGACACCAACCAACGCTCGTGGTTGACGTGTGGCTCTTCTCGCTTCTTGCGGCGCGCCATACCCTGGTAAGCCCTATCGACCGGAGCTGCCCATGACTTGAGACATCAAGTCCGGACCGGTGCACGCTGGGAGACGCTGCTGGCGTCGTTCTTCTTGCGCTCTTCCTGGTAGAAGCTCGACAGCTTCTCGCGGATCAGGCTCGGGTTCATGCCCTCCTGGATCGCCAGCGCGCCCTCCATCATCAGCTCCAGGCGCTTGGTCTCCTCGCGCAGCTTGTGCTTGAGCTTGGCGGCCACCGGCAGCAGCAGCAGGTTGGCGAACGAGACGCCGTAGATGGTGGCCACGAACGCGACCGCGATGCCCTTACCGACCGCATTCACGTCCGCCAGGCTCTGCATCACGTGAATCAAGCCGAGCACCGCGCCGATGATGCCGATCGTGGGTGCGTAGCCGCCGGCCGCCTCCCACACTCGCGCCAGCTGCTCCTTGTCGTCTTCGTAGTGCTCGATGATCAGCTCGAGGTTGTCGCGCATGCTCTTGGAGTCCGCACCGTCGACGGCCAGCAGGAGCGCCTTCTTCAGGTAAGGCTCGTTGGACTCCTCGAGCGGCTTCTCCAGCGCGATGATGCCCTCGCGGCGCGCCTTCTGGGCGTAGTCGACAATCTCCTCGATCAGCGCGTGGTTGTCCTGCTGCGGACCGGACGAGAACACGTCGCGCAGCGCCCGGATCGCGCGCACGAACACCGGCAGGGGGAAACCGAGCAGAGTCGCGCCTACCGTCCCACCCACCACGATCAGCAGCGCGGTGGGCTGGAACAGCGCCGCGATGTGGCCGCCCTCCAGCATGTTGCCGAGCAAGATCGCGGACAGTCCGATCGCGATTCCGAGGATCGAGGCGATGTCGACCCTCATTCTTCGATCATCCCCGGCCGCTGCGAAGGATTGCGGCTGAAGCCCGCGGTCAGCGGCTGCACCGCCATCGCGCTCAGGATGTA
>DASUME010000248.1:0-3429 GCA_036277895.1 Polyangiales bacterium | reverse complement strand
AAGTTCGAGCCGGGCGAGCGCCTCCTCACGAAGTTCGGGCTGATCCTCCACGGCCTCAAGTCGATCGGCGAGAAGGAGCGGCAGCCGATGCAGCTTCGCTTCGACATCTTCTTCGAGCGGGCGGTCGAGTTCGTGCCGCTGGACCTCACCAAGCTGCGGTCCCCCCTCCAGCAACACTGGCTGCGCCTGAAGCTGAGCGACAGCTTGCTCGACTTGATTCGCCGCCTGGTCGCCGACGGCTCGTACGCGCGCACGTGCGCGGCAGCGGAGGTCCCGGTTCCGACTCCGTGGCCCGGCAGCGGGTGGGAGTTCGAGGGCGATGTGCCCTGGGACCTGAACCTGCTGCGCAGCGGCGACGCCAGCGAGGTGTGGACGTACCAGACCGCGCAAGGGGTTTGCTACGCGCTACCTCGCAAGGACGGCTCCGGCGCGTTCGAGTTGGCCGGGGTCATCTGCCAGAGCAAGCGAACCGGGAAGGCGTGTTTCTGGGACAACCTCGCGCGCGGCACGACGGCCCGGATTGCCGCGCCACCGCTCGACGTCGCAAACATGCAGACCGGTGCGACGCTCGCCGAGAACTGCACCAACTGCCATCGCGGCGCCAACGCGTTCCTGGTCACCCCCGGTACGCCACTCAGCAGAGTCGCGCACGAGCCAGACGTCCGCTACACCCCGATCGGCCAGGCGAGCTGGGTCAATCCGCCCACCTCGCGCCCACGGACCGGCGCCGCCAACAGCTGTACCCGGTGCCACGAGCTTCCCGCGCTCTCGCGCAGCTTCTGCGATCGCGTGCTCAGCGCGGCCGCCCAGCGCACGATGCCTTCCGCAGCAGCTCCGGTAGGGTGGTTTACGCCGCGCGGGAGCTTTGCGGCCCACGTACGCGAGCTGCGCGAGAGCTGCGACGCATTGCCGTACTGACTCGGGTTCGCCAGCTTGAGGTTCCGGCTGTCTTCAAGCGCGCTGGCTGCACCGTGGCGGCTGGCGCGCCGCACTGCATGTATCTTCGTCGAGCATCGTGCGGGATCAGTCGAGAGTCGCGCTCGAACGGACGCTCGGCGCCACGACAGCAAGGTAGAGAGTAAGGTTGGATCGGTGCGGGAAGCAGTGGCCTTGAGCGCGCGTAGGTCCCAGCATGAACACAACCGCTGTAAGAATGCATCGCCATTCTGTCGCTCTCGCGATCCTGCTGAGCCCTCTCTATCCGTCCGATGGTAGCGCGCAGCTCCGCCCGCCAACAGTCTGCAGCGAGAACCTCAGGCCAGCATGTCCAAACCCACGCTGCGTCAGCGGCGGTTGGAGCTGCTTCACGCTCGAGCTCTGTGATGGCGTGGACAGCAACGGCAATGGCGTTGCCGATGAGGACGACCCGGCCACTGCATGTCTCGTCGGGAGCAACGAGTGCTCCGAGGCCAAGTGCGTGAAGCAGATCTACCCGAGTGGCCCGCCGAGGTTCCCGGGAGACGTGCCCACCTTCGCGACCCGCTACGCATGCCAAGCGATCCCGGATAGCGCTCGCTGCGACGATCACGACGACTGCACCCAGGACAGCTGCCAGGCGTCCGGGTGCGTGCACGCTGCTGCCTCGCTCTGCGATGACGGCATGAGCTGCACCAGCGACGTCTGCTCCGCCAGCGAATGCTCGCACGAGCGTCGCGCTTCGTGCGCCGAGGCCGATGATCCATTCGGCACGGGGACAATGTACTTCGGCGGTCCCGCGCTCGGCCGTAAGCCGTTGCACGTCGCGCTTATGGGCTACTCGGGTCAGCACGAGTCGATGACGCTGGACGCCGCGCGTGAGATGCTGTTTGGAACCTCCTACCCGAACCTGCGCGAACAGTTCCTCACATCGTCGCACGGCGCGTTCACGTGGACAGAAGGGAAGACGGTGGGCTGGCTCAAGCCCGAAGACGATCCGGAGACGTTCTATCGCGAGGATCTCGTCGACGACTTCTGGCCCGGCGAGCCTGGTGATCCGTACTTCGTGGCGGGCTCGGGGCGCTTCCTGTACACGAGCTTGCGCTTCAAGGGCGTACGCGATCCGGGAACGGGTCTCGATGTCACGCTCCGCGCCAACAACGCGGGCGGCGGTACCACGGAGGCGACGAACTCGAACCTCGACGACTGGGAGTCGTTTCGGGTGGTGGAGGTGAGCCGCAAGGACGGTACGCTGTGCTCGAGCGATCGCCTCGCGTTCAAGACGGGCAGCGGACACTACCTGCGCGATGTCGATGGGCAGCTCAGCGCCACGGGCACGTCGATCAGCGACGCGAGCACCCACTTCTTTGCTCGCATCGTGCAAAAGGCCGAGGGCAACGAAAATACGTGCGTGGAGGACGGTGACACGATCGCGCTGTCGTCGGTGGCGCGTGCCGACCGTGCAGGTCGCTTCGTCAAGCGCACCGCGGGCGGCGCGATCCGGACGGACGGCTCGACCGGCTCGCCGCTAATCATCGGCCGCACCCATCGAAGCATGGCCCAGCTCGACCGCGACCTCTACAGCGCGATGGTTCGCGCCGGCGTCAACTTCGCGGACTTCGATGCAGACGGCAATGGCACCGTCGAGACCGACGAGTTTCATCTGCTCGTCATCGAGCCCAATCGCACCGCGGACCTCAAGGCCGTCTGGGGGCAGAGCCGGAATCCTGCCGCGGGCTTCCGCCCGGCCAGTAGCACCGTCGCGATCAACTTGTTCCACTCCTTCGTGGGCGAGAGCGGACCGGTGCTGAACCTCACCGCGCACGAGCTCGGACACCAGCTCGGAGCAGACCACTACTACGGAACGCAAGGCGGCAACCAAACGCTCTCCGTGATGGGGAGCAGCGGCGAGCTCGTGCAGAGCTTCGACGCCTACCACAAGATGCGCCTCGGCTGGACCATGCCTCGTGTCGTATGGCCTGGTAGCGGAGGCACGGAGGTCCTGGAGACGATGGAGGCCCGCGGCTCGGTGGAGCTGTCCAAGGGAAAGCGTCCGCTGCTGTTCGTCGACGCCACACACTTCAACCGCACGACGCAGCGCGGCGAGTACTTCATGCTGGAGTACCGAAACGCGCTCGACTCCGAGAGCTACGATGCGGCGTTGAACACCCCTGGGAATCGGGCACCTGCCGGCGTTGCACTCTGGCATGTCGAGGTGCGTGCGGACGGCTCCGTCGGCCTCGAGCACCTCGCCGCACCGACCACAGAGTGGCCGGCCTTCACGCGCGGGAACTGGGAGCTGTGGACCGCCGACAACGGCTGGGTCTATCCCAAGTTTCTCGATGGAGCGCCCGCGCCCTTCGCGTTTCACGTGATGGACGCGGGCGATGGCGAGCAGGTGCGCGTCCAGTGGCATCGCTAAAGGCGGGGGCTACGAGCGACAGATTGCAAGGGGCCGCGGGGCGGGGTTGTGGATCCGAAGAAGTGGACGGTGTCTTAGTTTAGTGTTCCGGG